>NZ_AYSF01000043.1:0-51818 GCF_000498995.1 Geobacillus thermopakistaniensis | reverse complement strand
ACCGCGATTCCAAAAGTAGGCCGAAAAGCGGACGATGGCCCGTCCCAATGCCACGCGCTGCCGCTGCCCGCCGGAGAGCGCTTTCGGTTTGCGGTCCAAATATTGCTCGAGCCCAAGAATGCGCGCCGCCTCGCGGACGCGTTTGTCAATTTCCGCTTTCGGGAATTTGCGCAGTTTTAAACCGAACGCCATGTTGTCATAGACGCTCATATGTGGATACAGAGCGTAGTTTTGGAACACCATGGCGATGTCGCGGTCTTTCGGCGGCACATCGTTCATTCGTTTGCCGTCGATGTAAAGATCGCCTTTGGAAATTTCCTCAAGGCCGGCGATCATCCGCAACGTGGTGGATTTGCCGCAGCCGGACGGGCCGACAAATACGATAAACTCTTTGTCTTGAATATGTAAATTGAAGTCTTTGACGGCGACCACATTGTTGTCGTAAATTTTGTAAATATGATCAAGAATGAGTTCTGCCATAACCATCCTCCTCATCGCCGAAATCGTTTTCTTGCCATTAGTGTATAGAAAAATAGGAACATTCGTAAATGGACGAGGTGCACAAAAAATGCCGCCGATTTTCGGCGACATGACAAAAAAGCGGGGGATTACGAACGGCGCCGGTGCAAGATAGCCAAATAGACGGCTGCCGCCCCTTTGAACCGTTTGATGTCAACACCAGTTTGCTCCGTCCATTTATCGATTCGATATTGCAAACTATTGCGGTGCATATACAGCTTTTTCGCTGCCATCGAGACGTTTAAGTTGCATTGCAAAAACGTCTCCATCGCCCGCACTTCCTCCTCGTCGAATCCGTCAAGAAACGAGAGGGTCCGGCGGGCTTTCTCACTGACTGCTCCTTCTTCAAAGAGCGGAAGCGGAATGACGTCTTCCCATTCGTACACCGTTCGTTTCGGCCAAAAGCGCCGAGCGGCGGAAAAACACTCTTTTTCAAGGAGAAACGATTCATATAGCCGTTCATCGACGGAGCGGATTGGGCCGATCAATAAATGAATGGCAGTATAAAAATCAGCGGCGAGCGCCTCAGCCATGTCCGCTAACGAAGGCGGCTCCGTCGTCCGCTTTTGTTTCGCTTCGACGATCAGCCCGCGCCGATCTTGTTCCCAGACGATGGCAACCGGGGAGGAAAATAAGCCGCGAACAGCGTCAGCAAACTCCTCTTTGTTGGCGATCGGCCGGCTGGCTGTAAAATGAATGAACCGGCAATACGGAGCAGCGAGCCGAGCGAGCGCGGCTGGGTCGCCGGTTGCCATCCATCGTTTCCATGCCCGCTCCTCTTCGCTTTCCGGTTCGCGTCGGCGCTCGGCGGGGGTGAAAAAAAGCGCCAGCAATCGCCGCTCCTGCTCTGTCAATCGATGCTTGGCGATGCCGATCTCATCGCCATCGGCGGTATAAAACCATTCGTAATCTTCGGGGTGTTCCGGCTGACCGTTGATGACGATGTCCCCTTCATAAAGCGATTCGAGCTCTTTTAGCATCGCGGCGCACCACTTTCCGTCAAGGATGATGTCACGCCGAAGAGGAATCGGCGTTGTTTTCATTATACCAAATCTCCGCGAATGGAAAGAAAGACAATGGATGAAAGCGGGAAAGCCGCAGGATGAACGGGCGGCTTGGCCAACAGCGGTCGTTTCGAACGATCCCTGCCTAACGCATTAGCGGAGAGGCTTCATAAAACAAAAGGCCGACTTTCCCGAGGCGGGAAAATCGGCTCCGTTTACTGGCCGGCTTCGTACGGCGGCTCTTCTTTGACAAGATCGCGCGCTTCCTCAATGTTGACGTCATCGCCGTGGCCGTACACAGCACCTCCGGCCATCCCTTCGTTGATCATGCGGTCGATGTCCATATAGTATTCATCGCGTCCTTCGTACAATGAATCCCGGCGCTCGGCTTCATTTCGTTCCATCATCTCGCTCCTTCCTCTCATCGTTTTTCCTAAAGTTTGTCCAAAAGAGGCATACGCTATCCATGCCATTCATATGGATGAAAGAGGACAAGCGGGAAGAAAGGGGCGGCACGCGATGATCATGCTGATCAAAAAATTGCTCGAAACAACCGCCGCGGCGGAAGAAAAAGCCCGGCAGCTCGCTGAGATGGAAACGGATGAGGCATGGGCGGTCTATTTGGCTGAAGCCGAGCGGCAGCGTAAACTTTGGCAATACGTGCATTATTTAGTTGCTGGGGCTAACGCCGACGGTCGAGCGGAAAGAGAGCAAAGCAAAGCAGGCGCACCTCGTTGTGATCTCTTGCAAGCCATGGCGGCGGCTGAGTGGGAAAAAGCGATGTTATGCCAGAACGTCTGCCAAAGCTTAAATGGAGCCGCCAAACAAGCGGTTGATGCTGTGTTCCGCCAGGCGCTTCGCTACAGCGGCCAGTTTCTAGCTATGGCGTACGATGAGCGAGCTCGGCAAACAGCTGATTGAGCCTCTCAAGCCGCCGTGCCTCAATCTCCGGCTCATCAAACACCATCGGCTTGGCGTTGATTTCATAAATGTAAAGCTGCTGTTCGCTTCCGACGCCGATGTCGGCGGAAAACTCGCCGACAAAGCCAAACCGTTCGCCAAGGCGTGCGCCGCTCAAGGCAATAAGCCGCTCGAGCGCCGCTTCATCGATGCGTTCCTTGACTTCTTTGTACGGGAGGATGGTTCCGCCATGAAACACATGGGTCGTCACTGACTCGACGTCGGCCGAACGAACACCGATGCCGGTGATCGTATGGCGGCCGTTGTGCCAATGGGCGAGCACGCGCAAATCGTAGCGGCGTCCATTCCACTCGTCCGTTTCAGCCAATGCTTGGGCGATGTAGCGGCCGGACTGAATGAGTGATGCGAGCGCATCGAGCGAGCAGAACCGTTTTTGGCCGCCCGGATATTCGCAAATGGCTTCCGTCTCTGACAAGGCGGTGAGACGAAACAGCCCCATTCCTCTGGCGCCGTCATCCCGCTTCAAGTAAATGCAGCTGTATTGGCGGAGCCAAGCGCGAAGATCGGTCGCTGTTTGGACAGGCGCCGTCGGCAATAGATGCGGCCAGAGCCGGCGGTCGGACCGCAGCGCGTCATAAACGTCCGATTTGCGGAAAAAAGAGCGGTTGACAAGTGGAACGCCATGGGCGCTCAACTGGGCAGCCGCCGTTTGAAACGGCTCGCTTTCTTCTTCTTCGCGGCTTTTTACTCGATTGTAGACGACATCGGGCAGTGGAGCGGCCGCTTCGATGAAACGATGAAGCGTCGGAACGAATAGATATCCGGAGACCGTTTTCTCTCCGATGCCGGCGGCCGCACTGACGACGGAGATGCCGCCGGCTTTGTGGATGGAGCGGATGACGGTTTCAAGCCACGGCTTTTTCCCAGCCAGCAAAGCGGAAAGGGACGAGGCGCTGATCAGCACGCCGACGAGCGGTCCCACCCGTCCATCTTGCTCGCGGACGGGAAAGACGAGATCGGGAAGGACAGCGGCGGGAGCAACCCAGCCGCTGCCGAATCGATAAGGGCCGCCCGGACTGTTGCACACCCACTCGCCGGTGTCAGGACGGTAGCCGATCGTCAGCATGGCCAAAGCGCCTCGGGTTCGGTGATGGCTGTTTTGCTGAGGTGGACGGCGTAAGCGAGCGGCAACCGCGCTGTTCGTTCGTCTGCGTCCTTTAATTTTGGATGCTTAAAAATCGACCGTCCGGGTTTGGAATTGGCTTCAAACATCCAAATCCTTCCTTGTTGGTCAACACCAAGGTCAAAACCGATTTCGCCGATCAACGTTTCTGATGCTTCATCAAGGCAACGGCTGAGCGTAAGGGCGGCGTCAGAAAGACGGGCGAGCATGATTTCGCGCTCGGCGGCATCCGGGAAAATTTCTTCCAGCGTTTTGACGATGCCTCCGCTGTTCATATGGGTCGTGATGCTTTGTTTTCCAGCGATTTTGGCGGCGATGGCGCTCACTTGCCATATGCCGTGTTCGTTTTTGTTAACGTGAACGCGGAAATCAGCCGGTCGGCCGTTGACGGCAAGAAGCGGAACCGCTTGTTGGATGACATAGCGGTGAAGCGGCGCATGGGCGAGCAAATGATGCCACACCGCCATGGCGGTGGGAAACAGCACTGTTTGTATTTCTCCGCTTTCATCGCGGAACCGGCATTCATAGGCGTTTTTTTTCGCTAAATGATAAATGCCGCGGCCGAGGCTGCCGTCGGCCGGCTTGATGTACGCTTCACGGTAGCGGGCAAGAAACTGCTCAATGGTGTGCTGCGTCACGTGGGCGGACGTCGCCGGCAAATACGGCTGCGCCTTCGGATGGGCAGCGAGCCGGCGGTAAATGTCCCATTTGTTGAAAAAACACCCGTTAAAGATCGGGATGCCGTAGGTGGTTTGCAGCGTCTTCGTCATCGTTTGAAACGTTTCCTCCTTTTCGACGCGCCGGTTTGGCAGCCGGTTGTAAACGACATTCGGCAACGGCACCGTATGGCGTTCCCAGCCGCGCTCTGTGTAAAAATAGCCGTTCGTCATGCCGTTTTCCCAGTCAATATGGGGCGCGCCAAACAAAAAGGCAAATCCGCCGACTTGCTTTTCTTGCGCCAGCAACTTGGCAAAAAAGAAGCTCCGGCTGCCGACCGGGCGGTGGAGCGACTTTGTGAATCCGGCGGTCAAAATGCCGACAAGCGGCCCGAAGTGAACAGCTTCATCGGTCAAAAAGACATGAACGTCAGCGGCAAATGGGATCGACAAGCATCGGGCAACGTCATGCGCCACAATCACACGGTCGACAAGACGGGGGGAAGAAATGACCCGGCATGGGGTGACAAGGCTGCCGAACGCGGCTGATGTTTGCCTAGATGCTTGGAGCGTGGCGGGAAGAATCACCGTATTTGTTTGTTGTTCGTCAATGATCAACGTGTAGGTCATTGGCTTTTCCTCCTCTGGCCAAAAACAAGCAATACCGAAGCGGCGCTTCGTACAGTTCGTTTTGTTGCTCCGGGGGCAGAAGATGCGCCACTTTTCTCCCCGGCTTGGAATTGACATCCAAAATCCACACCGCCCCGTTGTCGGTTGCACCAAGATCCAAGCCGATTTCAAACAAAGGACCGAACGTGTGATCCATATAAACTGGCAGCGTGCGGATGATCGTCTCAACGCCATCGAGCACGAAGAGACGTTTTGAAGAGGAAAGGCGGTCGAGCCACTCGGAAAACGGACGAATGTCCGCGCCGGCGCGGACGTTGGCCACCCATGCCCCCGGTCGGCCGACTCGCACGGCCCGCACCCGCTCCACCCAGCGTCCGTTTTCATCCTTTTGCAAAAGAATGCGGAGGTCAAACGGTTCACCCTCCGGGGTCGATAGCTGAAGCAATGGCTGCAGGACATACTCGCCGCGGCGGCTCCAAGAGGCGAGGAGCTGTTCCAGCTCGCTTCGGCGGGCAATGACGGCCTGTTCTTGACCGTGACTGTCTTGGACGGACAGCGCCTTCCCTTTCTTTTGAAAGATGCAAATACCGCGTCCTCCGGAGCCGTGCACCGGCTTGGCGATGGCGGCTTGTTCGCGGCGGAGAAGCGCAAGCACATCATCGGCGCGCTCAAGCCGGACAGTCGGAGGCACGTATGCGGACAAGAGCGGGTGAGAGGAGAGCGCTTCATATACGTCCCATTTGCCCGGCAGGCCATAGCCTAAAAACGTGAGGTCAGGCCGCTGCTTCAACCAGTTCATAATCGGTTTTGCTTTTTTGGACCGCTCATCATTGCCGTAAAAGCAGCGGTCATATAAAAATGGCGGAATGGCAAAGACGGCGTTTGTCCATTCGTTCGTTTCCTCTTGAAAGAGAAAGCCGCGGACGTTTTCCGTCTGCGGATCGATGCCAAGCGGCGAAAAGCGGCAGACGGAAATGCCGTAGCGTCTGGCGCATTTCGCCACCTCAGTGCAATACGTGTGGTCTTGCTGTTCGTCAAGGGTGACAAAACCGAGTGAAAGCAAAACGGTTCACTCCTTTTCCTCCATCAATGTCAAACTATAGTCGATGATCGCCTTCGCCGACGGGCGGACCGATTGGTAGGAAGCGGCCATATCCGTCTGTTTCGACGGCTTCGTATTCACCTCGATGATCCACGGCTGGCCATGGATGTCAATGGCAAGATCAACGCCAAACTCTCCATACAGTCCCTCCGCTTCCGAGGCGAGAACGGCGGCGGATTCCAGTGCGATTTCTTTCAGAAGCTGTTTTTGCTGGAACGCGTCAGCTCTCGTATACCACTTCCGCAAGACATCATTGACCGCCATCAGTTCTCCGCCGCGGGCAAGGTTAGCGACAAACTGATCGGGCGGCGCTACGCGGGCGACGGCGGAAGTGACGCGCCAATCATTGTGGCGGGCGCGATGACAAAGCAGGCGAAAATCGACCGGGCGGCCGTCGAGGGTGCGAAGCTCAAGCCCTTGTTGGATGATCATCGGCGTTCGGATTTGTTGCCGCAAAGCGGAAGCTAAAGCGTCCATCGAACGATATACGGCCGTTGAAGCGGAAGTGGAATGGCGAAGACAAATTCCGTCGTCCGAATGTTGGAGGCAGAAAATCCCTCGCCCTTGGCTGCCATAGATCGGCTTGAGAAAGACGGATGGGAAAGCGTCAAGGAACGCCTCAAGCGTATGTTGACCGCTCCAGAGCGCCGTTTTCGGCAAGTGCGGGTGCAAGTACTCGTGCCGCTCAAAATGGCAGTGCACTTCCCATTTATGCAAAAAGCGATGGTTGAACATCATCCCGTTTTCTTCGGCAAGCCGAGCGAGCAGCTCGGCAAACAAAGGGGAGCGTTCGAGCTTGCGCGAGTGAAGGCGATTGTAAACGACATCGGCTGGAGGCACGTCCCGCTTGCCCCATCCGCTTTCGGTCCACTGATAGCCGACTCCCTCTAAGTAAAGCGCCGGCGAGGACACGTAAAAAAAGAGACCACGCTTTCTAGCATATGCCGCCAATTCCTCGCAAAAATGATGGATGGATCCAAAGGCAGCCCGTTCACTTGTTTCATTGATTTCCGTCAGCACAGCCATCGTTCGTTGTTTGCTCATCGCAGTCCCTCATTTGCGCATTCGTCAGGCAAGCTCTATAATGAACAATTAGGCAAACGTTTATATCGCCATCGTATGATGACGGACGCCGTTTGGTGACAGCGGCGGGGACGGAAGGAGAAGAGGATGGAAACGTTCGTTTATTTGCTGTTTATGGTGGCGGTCGGGGCGCTCATTGGCGGGGTGACGAATTTTATCGCCATCGTGATGCTGTTTCGCCCATATGAGCCGATGTACGTGTTTGGAAAACGGCTGCCGTTTACGCCGGGATTGATTCCAAAGCGGCGGCGGGAGCTGGCCGAACAGCTCGGGAAAACGGTCGTGGAGCATTTGGTGACGCCGGAAGGATTGCGGCGCAAACTCATGGATCCGTCCTTTACGGCCGAGATGGCCGAGTGGGGGCGGGAATGGCTTCGAAAGTGGCTTGCGCGCAAAGAAACGCCGGCTGAGTTGCTTGAACGCCTCGGTATTCGCTCTCCCGCCGAGCGGCTCGAAGCGATGGCGGCCGAGCAAGCTGAGCGAGCGTATGAACGGTGGAGCGAAACGTGGCGTCTGCGGCCGATACGCGATGTATTGCCAGCGGAGTTGAAGCAGACGATGGAAGCGCGCGTCGAAAGTCTAGCGGGTTATTTGGCCGACAGGACGCTTGACTACTTTCGCAGCGAGGAGGGAAAGCAGCAGATTTCCAGCATGATCGAGCGTTTTTTCCAAGAGCGCGGGATGGTTGGAAATATGCTGCAGATGTTGCTTGGCAATGTCAATTTCGTCGATAAGGTGCAGGCGGAGCTCGGTAAATTTTTGCGCCATGCTGGCACAAGAGAGGTGCTCTCCCGCCTTCTTTGGACGGAGTGGAACAAATGGTTGGACTATCCGCTCGCAACCGTGGAAGAGATGATCGGCCGCCGGCGCATCGATGAAGCAGTGCGGTCGGCTGCCCGCCGCTTGGTGCAAAGCGGCGGCTGGCTGCATCGCCCGCTTGATGAGCTGATCGCTCCGTACGGGCAACCATTGTTTGACCGCCTCATCCCGCAGGCGGCGGCAACGGTCAGTTGCCTGTTAAGCGACAAAATCGAGGCGATTGTTGCACAGCTTGGGTTGGCGGATATTGTCCGCGACCAAGTGGAGTCGTTTTCATTACGACGATTGGAAGCGATCATTTTATCGATCGCCCGCCGTGAACTAAAGATGATTACGTATTTGGGCGCTTTGCTTGGCGGGCTGATCGGCGCCGTTCAAGGTGTCATTGGCTTATGGCTGTAGGCTGTGGCATATCGCCGCCAGATGGCGCATACGTTAGAACGTGAACGATATTCGTATAGGAGGCTCTTTTTATGTCTGAACCCCTTCATGCGCTCGCTAGACAGCTTGAGCAGGCGATTCGGGCGAGCGAGCCGTTTCAGCAGCTGAAACGGGCATACGAAGATGTCCGCCGAGATGAAACCGCCTATCGAATGTTCGCGAATGTCCGCGACATCCAGCTTCAGCTCCATGAAAAACAGATGCGCGGGGCGGCCATTTTGCCTGATGAAATCGAACAGGCGCAAAAGGCGATGGCGCTCGCCCAGCAAAACGAGAAACTCGCCCGCCTGATGGCGCTCGAGCAGCAAATGAGCATGACCATTGCCGAGGTTCAGCAAATCGCCATGAAGCCGCTTGAGGAGTTGCACCGTTCATTCATGGAAGGAAGATAGGAAAAACACCCGGTCGGGTGTTCTTTTTTTGTCCGTTTCGTCATAGTCATGAAAATGATAAGGAATGCAAAGCCGCCGCCAGCTTGCTGGCGGCGGCAAGAGAGGTTGAGACGGACAAAAGGGGGAGACAGCCGTGTATAAGCTGTTGGCGCTCAACATTGACGGAACGATTTTAAAAAACAACGGCCGCCTGCCGCGCGAAACAAAAGAGGCGGTCGACTATGTGAAGAAAAAAGGAGTTTATGTTACGTTAATCACGAGCCGCAATTTGCTTTCCGCCCGCAAAGTGGCGAAAGCGCTGCGGCTTGATGGGATGCTCATTGCATTCCAAGGAGCGATGATTGCCAGAACGCTTGATGATAGGCTGTTTGACGCCGTGATCCCTGAGGAGCGGACGTTTAATATCGTGCAAATTTTGGAAAACTTCAACTGCAACATCCGCCTCATGCATGAGCGGTATTCGCTCGGCAATCGGAAGAAAGTGAAGAAAAACCTTGTCGTGCAAACGGTTCTCTCCTCAAGCGACCCGTTTTTCTATCCGACCCAATTTGTCGATTCACTTGGCGATGTGCTGATCGACGAACCGATCGCTGTGCCGAAAATTGATGTATATTTTGCTACAGACGAAGAGAGGGATGCAGCGGCCGCTTTATTGACGAAATCGATTCCGTCCATTGATATGATTATGCAGCCAAACGGAAAAATGGAAATTGTCCCGCAAGGAGTGTCTAAACTCGCGGGGTTGCGCCGGCTGGCTCAACATATCGGCGTATCGTTGAAAGAAACGGTGATGATCGGTGACGGCCTTGACGATTTGCCGGCGATTGAAGCGGCTGGGCTCGGCGTCGCCATGGGGAACGCACCGCTTGAGGTGAAGCGGGCGGCCGACTGGGTGACGCGTTCGAACGAACAGCTCGGCGTCGCCTACATGGTGAAAGAACATTTCCGCAAACAGCAACGGATCGAGTTTTTGCAAAAACTCAAAACGAAACAGTAAGCAGCTTGAACGGGGAGCGAACCGTGAGCGGACAACTGGCGCTTGCCGTTTTCACGAAAATCATAAAAATGAGGCCGGAGCGAATGCCCGGCTTTTTTAATCTAGTTGGCCGGGCGAGAGTCATTTCCATAAAGTCGGCGGCAAAGGTGCATTCTTCCGCTTGACGAAGGAAACAGCCGTTCAGTACACTGAAAGAAGTTTGAAAGAAAAGGTGATGAACGTGCGGATCGAAATTCAAGGACTGCCGCATCCGGAACGGTTTCAGCGCCCGCTCGAAGTGATGACCGAGCTGTTCTTCGAAGCGCCGGAGCTGTCGCTCGCGCCGCTTCCCGAGGCCGATATGGCCGTTATGTTTTCCGTCAAGAAAGACGGGTGCATCGCTGTTTCTGGGACGCTTCTCGACAAGACGTCCGGGCGCGTTGAGGAAGCGAGTCATGAATGCAGCACGCCGGCGGATGCTGACGGGAAAACGTACGAAAAACAGCTGAAAAACGCCGTTTTGCATGTCTATTTGACGTTGCTTGAGCGTTCTACCGGCCTCATTCAGCCGTGGGGCGTGCTGACCGGCGTTCGTCCGGTCAAGCTGCTTCATCAGCTTTTGCGCTCAGGCCTTTCGAAAGAAGAGGCGCACCGGAAGCTGGCTGAAGAGTATTTAGTGACAAACGAAAAAATCGAATTAATGCAAGCGATCGTGGATCGTCAGCTCACGGTCGTTCCGGATTTATACGATTTGGCCCACGAAGTGAGCATCTATATCGGCATTCCATTTTGCCCAACGAAATGCGCCTATTGCACATTTCCGGCGTACGCCATCAACGGCCGCCAAGGGTCGGTCGACGCCTTTTTGGCCGGCCTTCATTACGAAATGGAGGCGGTCGGCCGCTTTTTGCGCGAGCGCGGCATCCGCATCACAACGATTTACTATGGCGGCGGGACGCCGACGAGCATTACGGCCGACGAGATGGACCGGCTGTACGCTCATATGTATGACGTATTTCCAGACGTCGACCGCGTCCGCGAAATCACGGTCGAAGCCGGGCGTCCGGATACGATTACGCCGGAGAAGCTCGAAGTGTTGAAAAAGTGGCGGATCGACCGCATCAGCATTAACCCGCAATCCTACATTCAGGAGACGTTAAAAGCGATCGGGCGCCATCATACGGTCGAAGAGACGATCCACAAGTTTCATTTAGCAAGGCAAATGGGTATGAACAACATTAATATGGATTTAATCATCGGACTGCCCGGCGAGGGTCTGGCGGAATTTACGCATACGCTCGCCGAGACGGAGCGGCTCATGCCGGAATCGCTCACCATCCACACGCTGTCATTTAAACGGGCGTCGGAAATGACAAAGAACAAACAAAAGTACAAAGTCGCCAGCCGCGAGGAAGTGCAGGCGATGATGAAGGCTGCCCAAGAATGGACAAAGGAACACGGTTATGTCCCTTACTATTTGTATCGACAAAAAAACATTCTCGGCAACCTTGAAAACGTCGGCTACGCGCTGCCAGGTCAAGAGAGCATATACAACATTATGATCATGGAAGAGCAGCAGTCGATCATCGGCCTTGGCTGCGGGGCATCAAGCAAGTTTGTCGATCCGAAAACGCGGAAAATCACCCGCCAGGCGAACCCCAAAGAGCCGAAAGTGTACAACGAGCATTTCGCCGAATATACGGAAGAGAAAATCAATATATTAAAGGAAATATTTGGATAAATAACAACACCCCGGGAACAACCCCGGGGTGTTTTGATTAGCGGTGAAATAAAATGAGCTTGCCGCTGGCATTGACGCAACGGTGTGTTTTGTCCCAACAGCCGCGCTCGCGCAGCTTTTGTTCACCGATTTTTTTCGCTTCTTCATCATTGGCTGCTTCAAACGTTTCATCGAGCAATTTTTCTCCGTCGCGCTCAAAAGCGGTCAACGTATACATCGGCATGTCACCATCTCCTTTCGCTGAATCATCATTCATTTCTCTTTCATTTAGAGGTTTGATAGGCAAATTCCTGCTTCTGTCTGAAACTTTTTTTGAGACTGCACGTTTTAATAATGTGGATGGAAAATTTGTTTTACGTTGGGGGAATGTGGATGAGTTTAGAGATCATTGAGGTGACGAAACGGTTTGGTCAGGCGACGGCCGTCGACCATTTGACGTTGACGGTTCCAGAAGGGGAGATGTTCGGATTGCTTGGGGCGAACGGAGCGGGAAAAACGACGACCTTTCGCATGATTTTAGGCCTTCTGCTCCCGACGGAAGGGGTGATCCGTTGGCAAGGCGAACCGATTGATTACTCGAAAGGCCATCTGATCGGCTATTTGCCGGAAGAGCGCGGGTTGTACCCGAAGCTGAACGTGCAAGAGCAGCTTTTGTATTTAGGGCGGTTGCGTGGAATGAAGAAGACGGATATTCTTCCAGAAATCGACCGCTGGCTTGAGCGCTTCCATATCCGCGATTATGCCAACAAGCGGGTGGAGGAGCTGTCGAAAGGCAACCAACAAAAAATCCAGTTTATCGCTGCTGTGCTTCATCGACCGAAGCTATTAATCTTGGATGAGCCATTCAGCGGTCTTGATCCGGTGAACGTTGAACTGTTGAAAGAAGCGGTGCTTGATTTAAAACGGAACGGCACGACCATTGTCTTCTCGAGTCATCGGATGGAACATGTGGAAGAGCTGTGCGAACATGTCTGCATTTTGCGCCGCGGCCGCGCGGTGGTGGCTGGAGCGCTGCGTGAACTGAAACGTTCGTTTGGCAAACAAATCCTTGTTATTCAAGGGGACGGGCCGTTTGAAGAATTGGCGCGGTTTCCTGGCGTTTTGCAGTGGAAGAGGACGGCGGAAGGGGTGCGGCTGCAAATCGCCAATGAGGAGACGGCACAAGCGATACTCGGCCATATAGCAGGAAAAGTCGCGGTTCGTCTGTTTGCCTTGGAAGAACCGTCTCTGAATGATATCTTTATTGAAAAAGTAGGTGCGGCGTATGAATAAGTTTTTCCTTGTGGCGGGGCATACGTATGGAACGAAGCTGAGGGCGAAAGCATTTCTTGTGACAACCGCCATCACTTGCCTGTTGATCATCGGGGTGGCCAACATTCAGCCGATCATCGAGTTTTTCACCGGTGATGAAAAGACTCATGTCGCGGTCATTGACCGCACGGGATCTTTGTACGGTCCGCTTGAGAAGCAGGTAAGCCATGACCAAATCGCGTTGACGAAAATTACGGATATGGAAAACGAAGCGAAAGAAGCAGTCAAAGAAGGCAAATGGGACGGATTGCTCGTATTGTCCATGGATGCGGAAGGATTGCCGGAAGCGGTGTATTATGCCAATACGATTGTGGACAATCAGACGCCTGACGAACTCAAACGAGCGCTAAGCCAGCTGAAAACAGCGCTTTCAGCCGCTAAGCTCGGCCTGACGGATGAACAAATGGCAGAGCTTTACAAACCGGTTCCGTTCCAAAAGGTGGCATTGGAAAAAAACGCGAAGACGGAAGAGGAGTTGAACCAAGCGCGCGCTCTTGTTTATGTCCTTCTTTTCGCGATGTATATGTTTGTTTTGATGTATGGAGGAATGATTGCGACGGAGGTGGCGACGGAAAAATCGTCGCGCGTGATGGAAATTTTAGTGTCAAGCGTCCCGCCGGTCCAACAGCTGTTTGGCAAAATCATCGGCGTTGCTCTTGTGAGCTTGACGCAATTTTTCGTTTTTTTCGCCGTCGCTTTCGCCGCGTTAAAAACGAGCGGGCAGGAAGTGTGGCGTTTCCTCGGATTTGACCACCTGCCGGCATCGATATTTGTGTATGCACTCGTTTTTTTCTTGCTCGGTTACCTCTTGTATGCGGTGCTATTTGCCGTGCTCGGTTCGCTCGTCAGCCGGGTCGAAGATGTGCAGCCGGCGATTACGCCGGTCATGATGTTGGTTGTCGCTGCATTTATGATCGCGATGTTTGGCTTGAATGCGCCAGAGTCGGCGTTCGTGACCGGCGCCTCGTTTGTTCCCTTTTTCGCTCCGATGCTCATGTTTTTGCGCATCGGCCTCGTTTCCGTGCCGGGGTGGGAAGTGGCGCTTTGCCTTGTGCTTTTAGCGGCGACGATTGCCTTGCTGATCTATTTTGGCGCCAAAGTGTATCGAGGCGGTGTGCTGATGTATGGACGAATGAACATTTTCAAGGATATAAAACGGGCCATTCAGCTAACAAAAAAATAAACAGCGTGACGGGGCGTTTGGGCCAATGTTTCCTTGCCGTTTCGGCAAGGCTTTCTTTTTGCCCTCTAACCGTTATGATATACTAGAAAGTACGTACAGAGAAACGGAGGAGAACGAAGTGGCGAAAGGCATCATCCATTATGAGGTTGGGGAACAAGTTGATCTCTTTTTACTCATCAAATCAGCAACGAAAGGCATCGCCAGCAACGGCAAGCCGTTCTTAACTTTGATTTTGCAAGATAAAAGCGGCGACATTGAAGCCAAACTGTGGGATGTCTCGCCGGATGACGAAGAGCGGTATGTGCCGGAGTGCATCGTCAAAGTGGCGGGAGACATCCATAACTACCGTGGCAAATTGCAGCTGCGCATCCGTTCGATCCGTCCTGCTCATCCGGGCGATGCCGTGCGCATCGATGACTTTTTGGAGAAGGCTCCGCTCGGCCGCGAGGAAATGAAGGCGAAAGTCATGGAATACATATTTGCGATGGAAAATCCAAACATCCAGCGCATTACCCGCTATTTGTTGAAAAAATACGAAAAGGCGTTTTTTGAGTATCCAGCGGCGACGAAAAACCATCATGAATTTATCTCCGGACTGGCGTACCACGTCGTGTCGATGCTCGAGCTCGCCAAGGCGCTCATCCATCTCTATCCGTCGCTCAATAAAGATTTGCTTTATGCCGGCGTCATTTTGCATGACCTTGGCAAAGTGATTGAACTATCCGGTCCGGTATCGGCGGCGTATACGCTTGAAGGAAATTTGCTCGGACACATTTCGATCATGGTGAGCGAGATCAGCAAGGCGGCGGAACAGCTCGGCATTCAAGGTGAAGAAGTTGTCATTTTGCAACATCTTGTGCTCGCGCATCATGGCAAGGCGGAGTGGGGCAGCCCGAAGCCGCCGCTCGTCAAAGAAGCTGAGGTGCTTCATTACATTGACAATTTGGATGCGAAAATTACGATGATCGACCGCGCGCTCGAGAAGGTGAAGCCGGGCGAGTTTACGGAACGCGTTTTTGCCCTTGACAACCGCTCGTTTTACAAACCAGCGTTTTTGTCTGTTTCAAAGCCAAAAAATCCGGGTAGTAAAGAGTAGGGGCGGAAAAAGGGGGGATGATCATGATCGAACCGATCATTGAAATCGTCCCGACGACTCAGTATGAACAGGCGAAAGAAGAGTTGAACGAGCTGCGCCGACAGTGGAAGAAAGCGAAGAAGAAAACAAAGAAGAAGCGAAACGAAGCATAAGCGTTGTCCCTAAGAAAGAGGCGGCTTTCCCGCCTCTTTCTCCATGCATACTGCCCCCTTGTTGCGCGTATAGTGTACTAAGTACAAGACAAGCATACAAGGGGGAATGGCGATGCTCAGTTTGCCTTGGTGGGTGTATTTGGTTGTTGCCGGCATTATTTTCAGCGGCTATATGACCGTAAAAACGGCGGCGCGTGAGCGGGAAATCGACGAAGCATTCATTGAAAAAGAAGGGGAGATTTACATGGAGCGCATCCGAAAGGAGCGCGAGCGGCGGAAACAAGCGAAGTCCTTGCAATAGCAGGGGCTTTCTTTTTTTGGAAGATTTCGTTTGAAAGCGTTTTTTTCGAAAAATTCTCTTTCTTTTTTTGCGAATCGTGCTAGGATAATAATATCAATGGACTACCAGGAGGCAAAGTGAGGGATGACAATGAAACGCGCGTACAACTTCAACGCCGGCCCGTCAGCGCTGCCGCTTCCGGTGCTTGAACGGGCGCAAAAAGAGCTGCTTAATTTTCAAAACACCGGCATGTCGGTTATGGAATTAAGCCACCGAAGCAAGGAATACGAGGCTGTCCATCATGCGGCGAAAGAGCGGCTCAAGCGGCTTCTAAATGTGCCGGACGGATATGACATTTTATTTTTGCAAGGCGGGGCGAGCCTGCAGTTTTCAATGGTGCCGATGAACCTCCTCACGGAAGGGAAAATCGGCTGTTATGTGCTGACCGGGGCATGGTCGGAGAAAGCGCTGAAAGAAGCGCAAAAAATCGGTTTGACAACGGTCGTCGCTTCGAGCAAAGAAGCGAACTACACATACATTCCGCCGCTTGATGACGTCCAATGGCCGAAAAACGCCGCCTATGTCCATATTACGTCAAACAACACGATCTTCGGCACTCAATGGAAGGAATTTCCAAACACGCCGGTTGACTTGGTCGCGGATATGTCGAGCGATATTTTAAGCCGTCCGTTCGATGTCAGTCAATTTGCCCTCATTTACGCCGGGGCGCAGAAAAATCTCGGCCCGTCAGGAGTCACGGTTGTCATTCTCCGCAACGATTTGCTTGAGCGCATTCCGGACGGGCTGCCGACGATGCTTGATTACCGGACGCACCAGAAGAGCAATTCGCTGTACAACACGCCGCCGACGTTTGCGATTTACATGCTGTCGCTCGTGCTCGAATGGGTCGAAGAGCAAGGCGGTGTGGCGGCGATGGAAGAGCGCAACCAGCAAAAGGCGGCCGTGCTGTATGAGGCGATTGATGAAAGCGGCGGCTTTTACAAACCGCACGCCGAAAAGGGGAGCCGTTCGCTCATGAACGTCACCTTTACGCTTCCAAATGAGGAGCTGACGAAAACGTTCCTCGCCGAGGCGAAAGAACGCGGGTTTGTCGGGCTCGGCGGGCACCGATCGGTTGGCGGCTGCCGGGCGTCGATTTACAACGCGGTGCCGCTTGAGGCGTGCGAAGCGCTCGCGTCGTTTATGAACGAGTTCCGCCGCCGTTTTGCCTGAAAATTTCTTCTTCACTTTTACACTGCAAAGTGATATAATGATAGAAAAATTCTCGAGCAAAAGATATAGACGAGGAGAGATGAGGAGAGATGAGCATGAATGTGAGAGCATTAGTATCGATGGCGCTGTTAGTCGGAATCGGAGCCGTGTTGCACGCGGTCATTCCGGGGTTGTTTTTCGGAATGAAGCCGGATATGATGCTGGCGATGATGTTTTTGGCGATTTTGCTTTTTCCAAACGTCAAAGCGGTCGGCCTTGTCGGCGTCGTCACTGGCTTGATCTCAGCCATGACGACGACGTTCCCGGGCGGACAGCTGCCGAATATGATCGATAAGATCATCACCGCCTTTGTCGTGTTTGCCCTAGCGACTTTGATGAAAGCATACAGCCAAACGGTCATTGGGGCTTCAGTGCTGGCGGCAGTCGGCACGGTCATTTCCGGCGGGGTGTTTTTGGCTGCGGCGCTCTTGCTTGTCGGGTTGCCGGGCGGAGCGACGTTTTCGGCGCTGTTTGTCACCATCGTGCTGCCGACAGCGGCGTTGAACGCAGTGGCGATGGCCATCATCTATCCGATCGCATCGTCGATTTTCCGACGGATGAACGTTACAGCGCACGTGTAGACGGCGAAAAACCCGATCATTGCTGGTCGGGTTTTTTGCTATCAAAGAGAGAGTAGGAAAAAAATACTTATGCTCCATTTGTTTTTAACGCGTATTAGACATAGCTGAGAAGCCAAGCGGTGAGCAAGCAAATGAACGCTATTCCAATATAGCGCAAAGTCCGTTCTTTCAGCAATGCTTTCGGCGGGTACGCCCGCGCTTTCCATAAGGCGAAAAATGCGTTTATAAAAAGACAGAAAAATAAGAATCCGACAGCGATAAGCAGCCATTGTATATACACCATGGCATTCTCCTCCTGTATGCGCCAAGCGCCTTATGCTTACTACTATGAATATGCAAAAAAAATCATAAAAATAAATACTTTTGTCTTTATTCCTTTTTGTTTTATTGATATAATGGAGAGTAAAAAATACGGTGAGGGAAGAGTGGGTGGAACGATGAAAGCGACAGAACAGCATTATTCCATCAAAGAGGCGATGTTATTCAGCCAACGAATTGCCCAGCTGAGCAAAGCGCTATGGAAATCGATTGAAAAAGATTGGCAGCGGTGGATCAAGCCGTTTGACTTGAACATTAACGAACATCACATTTTATGGATCGCCTACCACTTCAAAGGAGCCTCGATTTCGGAAATCGCCAAGTTCGGTGTGATGCATGTGTCGACGGCGTTCAACTTCTCAAAGAAATTAGAAGAAAAAGGATTGCTTTCGTTTTCCAAAAAACAGGATGACAAGCGCAATACGTACATTGAGTTGACGGAAAAAGGAGAAGAAGTGTTGATGAAGCTGATGGAGACGTATGACCCGACGAAAAATGCCGTTTTCAATGGGGCGTTGCCGTTGCGCGAGTTGTACGGAAAGTTTCCAGAAATTTTAGAAATGATGTGCATCGTCCGCAACATTTATGGCGATGATTTCATGGAAATTTTTGAGCGGGCGTTTGAAAACATTAAAGAAGATTTTATCGAGCAGGACGGCAAACTTGTCAAGCGAAAGCCGAAAACGGAAGAGCACGAGAAAGAATTGGCCAGCCAGGCTAACTGATGGTGCGAATGAGCGTTTTCAGCTCGGTCATCAGCGGGACAAACATTTGTTGGGCCAAAAGAGCGTCAACTGTCTGTTCCAGCGGAAGGTTCGGATGAAGCATCCCAGCAAACTGCACGAGCAGGGGAGTGAAAATCGTCAACCCTTCCGCTTTTTGCTGTTCGTATTGGTCGGCAAGCTCTTGGCAAAACGCCAAGAAGGCGTCGACTTCTTCTTTGGTCAAATCCGCGCGGATGATGAGGGAATAAAATGGTTTTTTCGTTTCGTCGATCATTTCCATCAGCAGAGACTGGTGAAATTCCAGCTTGGCCACTCGCTTTTCCAACGATTCCATATATCGTGCTCCTTTTGGTGACGAAAATGTGACCGTTTTTACGTATATTTTACCGAATTTGTGCGCATTCACCAATAGAAAAATCGGTTTGTGTCCGGAAAAAGAAAAATGATTGATTTCCAGCCATGAACGATGTAAAGTTAAAGCCATGGGCGGCGTTTGGTGAAGATCAAAGAGGAGGGGAACAGTTTTGGTGCTTTATTTCATCCTCCTGGCGGTTACGGTCTTATTTTTTATCAACCAGCTCACACACTCGCTTTGCGCGCAGCGTGACATCCCGGAGGAGCAGCAGCCGGCGGTTTTTCGCACGATTAATGTCCTTATTACGATTTTATTAATCTCTTCTTACTTTGAAGTGTTGTTTACATGACTTTTCCCTGCTCTGACGGTTGATGCGGGGATTGTTATGTTTTTCTTTTGATGGAGCGAGTTCCATTGTCGTTGCCTCTCCCTTCGTTTCAAGGAAGGCGGCAAAAAAGGGTGCTCCTTTTGCGGGAGCACCCTCTTTCGTTTAGTAGATGACGCAGGCGCAGCCGACAATGATTAGCAAAATAAACAGCACAACAATCAACGCAAAGCCTCCGGAATAAGGTGCGCTCATCGTAACACCCCCTTTCGGCAAGAAGAAGCCTGTCGAGCGCTTCATCCTCATCATATGTATGGCAAGCGTGCATGTTATGGGCGGATGACTAAAGCGGAAAGAGGTTTTTTTTTCATTGGAAATATGGTATAGTTATTGTCGTGGCTGAAGAGGCGAGCATGTTGTTTCTTGGGCGCGCTTGGGCGCCATTCGATCTGCGCCGCTTGAAAGCGTGGGAACATTCAATCGAAAAAAGATGTAGGAGTTGTGAAGCGAATGAAAAAATGGATGATGGCCGCTGCCGTCGTTTCGCTCATGGCTTTGTCGGCCTGCAGCAACGACGGTTCGGAAGCGATTGTGGAAACGAAAAACGGCAATATTACGAAAGACGAATTTTATAATGAGATGAAAGAGCGCGTCGGCAAATCCGTCCTTCGTGATTTGATTGACGAAAAAGTGTTGAGCAAAAAATACAAGGTAACCGATGAAGAGATCGACCGCGAAATCGAACGAATCAAGGAAGCGTATGGAACGCAATATGATTTGGCCGTGCAGCAGAACGGAGAAAAAGTGATCCGCGAAATGGTCAAGCTCGATTTGCTGCGGACGAAAGCGGCCGTTGAAGACATAAAAGTGACGGAGAAAGAGCTGAAGGAGTATTATGACAACTACAAGCCGAAAATTCGCGCCAGCCATATTTTGGTCAAAGATGAAAAAACAGCAAAAGAAGTAAAGGCGAAGCTTGATAAAGGCGAGGATTTCGCCAAGTTGGCCAAAGAATACTCCCAAGATCCAGGCTCGGCGTCCAACGGCGGCGATTTAGGCTGGTTTGGCCCAGGGAAAATGGTCAAGGAGTTTGAAGAAGCCGCCTATAAGCTGAAAGTCGGCGAAGTGAGCGATCCGGTGAAAACGGATTACGGCTACCATATCATTAAAGTGACGGACAAAGAAAAGAAAAGGTCGTTCAACGAAATGAAAGACGAAATTGCGTTTGAAGTCAAACGGAACAAGCTTGATCCTGCGACGATGCAGTCAAAAGTGGACAAATTGGTGAAAGATGCCGGTGTTGAGATCAAAGACAAAGATTTGCAAGATGTGATCGAGCAGCAAGGAAAACAGTAAAAAAACGGAAGCAGAACATCCCTGCTTCCGTTTTTTTATTTGTGGGCTTGACCTTTCTGCTGTTCAACAACGGGAGATCAGCCGAGCTGCTCGCGAATGGCGGCCGCGATCGCCTGCAGGTCAGCGGGCGTATAGTCGCTTGCATGCGACTTCCAGACCGCGCCAAACCCATCCCCTTTGCCGTAGCGTGGAATGAGGTGAAGATGGTAATGGAACACCGTCTGCCCCGCTTGCTCGCCATTGTTGTTCAATAAGTTGAGCCCGACCGGGGAAAATGCTCGCCTGAGTGCATTGGCAATCGTCGGCACTGCGCGAAACAGTTGGCCGGCCGCCTCCGACGTGAGGGTGAAAATGTTTTCCGTATGTACTTTCGGGATGACAAGCGTATGCCCTTTTGTCACTTGGCTGATGTCCAAAAACGCGAGCACATGGTCGTCTTCGTACACTTTCGCCGCGGGCAATTCGCCGTTAATGATTTTGCAAAAAATGCAATCGCTCACTGTGGTCACCCTTTCCTTCCTATTTTCTTCATTTTACCATAAAAAAACCGGGATGTAATCCCGCAACGCAGGTTACATCCCGGTTGGTGAAAAGGGGAGAGGATGATTCAAGCAAATGTGCGTTTGATGAACACCCCATTTGCAGCAAAAATTGGTTCGGCGTGAGCGCTTCCTTTGTTCAACGTGACCATCCCCTTTGGACAGGCTCGTTGCTTCCCAGCAACGAATGCGATGGTCGCTTCCTAGGAACGTTTACAACGTTTTGCGGCTCACAACGGTGTCTTTGACGAACACCCCATTTCGGATGGATCGTTCATCAACTTTTTGATTCCTCATCCCCTCTTCGCTATTTATCATGCCCGGCTTGAGTGAGTTTATGCAAAAGAACGGTGTGATCTTTTTTGGTAAGCGAGGCTATAGTTTGGTACAATGGGGACAAAGGCCAGAACGGAAAGGGAGCGGACGATGACGCTTTTAGAAGTGAAGGATCTATCCGGAGGCTACACGGCGCAAAACGTGCTTGAAGACGTGACGTTTGTGGTCGACCGCGGCGAAATGGTCGCCTTGATCGGCCTAAATGGAGCCGGCAAAAGCACGACGATCAAACATATTATCGGCTTGATGGAACCGCGCCGCGGCGCGATTTCCATTAACGGCTATCGGCTTGCGGACGGGCCGGAAACGTATCGAAGGCAGTTTGCTTATATCCCGGAAACGCCGGTGTTGTATGAAGAATTGACGCTTGAGGAACATTTGCGTCTAGCAGCGATGGCGTACGGGTTGAGCGAAGCAGAGTATGAACGCCGCCTTCCGCCGCTGCTTCGCGAGTTTCGATTGGAGCGGCGGCTTTCCTCGTTTCCGGCTCATTTTTCGAAAGGAATGAAGCAAAAAGTCATGATTGTATGCGCCTTTTTGCTTGAACCGCCGCTTTATATCATCGATGAGCCGTTTCTCGGCCTCGATCCGCTTGCCATTCACGCCCTGCTTGAGCGAATGAATGAACAGAAAGCGAAGGGGGCGGGCATTTTGCTGTCGACGCACATTTTAGCGACGGCAGAGCGGTATTGCGACTCATTCGTTATTTTGCACAACGGCCGCGTCAAGGCCAAAGGGACGCTCGATGACATTCGCCGCCAGTTCGGGCTGCGGGGGGCGTCGCTTGATGAACTGTACGTCGAATTGACAAAGGACGATGCGCCATGATTGACGCCCGCCGTCTTTGGAAGCAGCGTTTCCAATTGGAATGGCGAAAACGGATCCGCTACTTGCGCTATATGTTCAACGACCATTTGCTCGTCGGTTTGATCATTGTGCTTGGCGGCATAGCGGTGATGTACGAGCGCTGGGCGGCGGCGCTTCCTGACTCGTTTCCGTATCCGGCTATTGCGGCGGTCGTGTTCGGCTGGGCGGCGGCCGCTGGATCGGTGCGCACCTTGTTCCGCGAGGCGGATACGGTGTTTTTATTGCCGGCGGAAGAACGGCTCGGTCCGTATATTCAGCGGGCGTTTTTCGTCTCATGGTTATGGCAGGCGTACGGCCTTTCTTTGCTTTTGCTGTTGGCGGGTCCACTGCATGCTCGCTTTTCCCCGGTGTCATGGCCGCTTTTTTTGTTCGGTCTTTTCTGCTTCAAAGGATGGAGCTTATGGGCCAGTTGGCAAGGAAGCTACATCGCCGATCCGTCTTTTCATCGCTTTGGCGCATTTACGCGTTTCATCCTAGCGGCGGTGTTCGTTTATTTGGTGCTGGTTGCGGCCCCATGGCCATTTTTTGTCGTTTTGGTCGGTTTGATGGCCGTTCTGTCCATCTGTTTGTCACGGTTGACGAGAGGGAAAACATGGAAATGGGAACGGATCATCGTGGAAGAACAGCGAGCGGCCACGGCGTTTTACCGGCTGGCCAACTTGTTTACCGACGTTCCGGAATGGAGGGAGGCGGCAAAGCGGCGGCGCTGGCTTGATTCGCTGCTCGCTTTGATTCCGTACGACAAGCGGCATGTGTTTTTTCATTTGTATGCCCGCACGTTTTTGCGCGCCGGCGGGTATGCTGGTCTGTATGTCCGTCTCACTGCGATTGGAGGCTTCATGTTGGCTGTGATCGATCACCAATACGGGCGGGCGGCCATCGCATTTTTGTTTCTTTACGCGACCGCTGTTCAATTGGCCGCGCTGCCTTCCCATCATCGCTATTCGCTATGGCCGCGGCTGTACCCGTTGCCGCAGGCGCAACCGGATGCTGCGGCGGTTCGGTTGCTTTCCATTCTGCTGATTGGGCAAAATACGGTATTCCATCTCGTACTGTTGGCTGTTTCCCCGCGCCTTCTTTGGCTCGCCACTTGGCTTGGCGGAAACATATGGGGGCTTTGGATGGCAGGGCGGTACGTGCGCCTGCAACGTGGGCAGAAAGCCGGACGCTAGTGCTGTTTGTGCTGGCGCCGGCGTTTTTCATTTTCAATGGATGGCCGAAGCTTTCACACCTTTTTTCCCGCTTCATATGCTGTAGTACACCGGCCTGGGCGCATGTCCAGCGGGTCGGGCTGGAAGTTGGGAAGAAAGGGGAATGATTCATGGGTGTAGAGCTTGTAGCGCTGCACTGGATTTACTTGCTGTTCATCGTGCTCATTATTGGGTTTATGGTCGCCCGCAAAGATACATCGCTCATTTGCATTGCCGGCATCTTTTTATTGGCGGCGGTCGCTACCCATTCGTTGAGCGCGGCGGTCAGCGGAGTGTTTAACAGCTTTATTTACGCGATTACGGAGCTATTGCCGACGATTTTAGTCATCTCTATTATTGTGGCGATGAGCAAAGTGTTGTCGGCCACCGGCATCAATGATGTCATGGTTTCGCCGTTTGTCCGTTTCATCCGTACGCCGGCTTGGGCGTATTGGACGATCGGAATTTTGATGATGATCATTTCTTGGTTTTTCTGGCCGTCTCCGGCTGTTGCTCTCATGGGGGCAGTTCTGTTGCCGGCAGCGGTCCGAGTGGGCTTGCCGGCGTTGGGAGTGGCGATGGCGATGAACTTGTTCGGGCATGGCATCGCGCTTTCCGGCGATTTTATCATCCAAGGGGCGCCGAAATTAACGGCCGATGCCGCCGGGCTGCCGGTCGGCGATGTCATCGCTGCCAGTGTGCCGCTTGTTTTTGTAATGGGGGCCGTCACAACGGTCACGGCGTTTTACTTGCTGCGCCGTGACATGAAGCGAGGGCGACTGGCAAGCGGGGAGGAGGAAATGGCTGCAACGGTCGATTCGACGCTGGAGAAAACAAGTCATTTACTGACGGGACAAACGAAAAAATGGCTTGCGCTGTTGATTCCGATTTTGTTCGCCCTTGATGTCATCGCGATGTTTTATTTGCGGTTGCAAGGCGGGGAAGCGACCGCCTTGGTTGGTGGGACAGCGATTTTCATTTTGATTCTCATCTCCGTTCTCGCCCATCGGCAAGAAAGTTTTGCGGAAGTGACAAATTACTTTATTGAAGGGGTTCAGTTCGGGTTTAAAGTGTTCGGCCCTGTTATTCCGATCGCCGCGTTTTTCTATCTTGGCGATGCGGGGTTTGTGAAAATCATCGGCGACTATTTGCCACAGGCATCGCAAGGCATCGTCAACGATTTAGGGGTTGCCTTGGCTCATGCGGTGCCGCTGAACAATGAGGTGGGGGCGGTTACGCTCACGATCGTCGGGGCGATTACTGGTCTTGACGGCTCCGGGTTTTCCGGCATCTCGCTCGCCGGTTCGATCGCTCATTTGTTTTCTGTAGCGATCGGCGGCGGAACGGCAACGTTGACGGCGCTCGGCCAAATCGCCGCCATTTGGGTCGGCGGCGGCACGCTCGTTCCGTGGGCGCTCATTCCAGCCGCAGCGATCTGCGGGGTTGACCCGTTTGAGCTGGCGCGCCGCAACCTCATTCCTGTTGCTGTCGGCTTGGTGGTTACGACCGTTGTCGCCATGTTTCTCATCTGAACAGAAAGCTGTCCCGTGCGGCCGGGGCAGCTTTTTTGCTATAATGGGCATGGACTTAAAAATCGGTCGATTTTTTGACAGTTCGCCTTCTTCTCTATACATTGGGTACGGAAAGCTGTATAGTGAAAAGGAGATAGGCAATGTTTGAAGGCAAGAAAAGGCGAAACCATTGACGGGATTGTGAGGAAAGAAAGGCGGATGGAGATGGCTAGACAGATCAATGATACATTTTTGCGCGCCTGCCGCGGCGAACAAACATCGTACGTGCCGGTTTGGTATATGCGGCAAGCCGGACGGTCGCAGCCGGAGTATCGGGCGCTGAAAGAAAAATATTCGCTGTTTGAAATTACGCATCAACCGGAGCTTTGCGCGTACGTCACCAGACTTCCCGTTGAGCAATATGGCGTCGATGCCGCCATTTTATATAAAGACATTATGACACCGCTGCCGGCCATTGGCGTGAACGTCGAGATTCAGGGCGGCATCGGGCCGGTGATCGCAAATCCGATTCGCTCGCTTCAAGACGTCGAGCGGCTTGGGGAGATTGATCCAGAACATGATGTGCCGTATGTGTTTGAAACGATTCGGCTCCTTGTCAACGAACAGTTGGATGTGCCGCTCATCGGGTTTGCCGGGGCGCCGTTTACGTTGGCGAGCTACATGATTGAAGGCGGTCCGTCAAAAAATTATCATAAGACGAAAGCGTTCATGTATGCTGAACCGAAAGCGTGGTTCGCCTTAATGGACAAGCTCGCTGAGATGACGATCCGTTATGTGCGGGCGCAAATTCGGGCAGGGGCAAGCGCTGTGCAAATTTTTGATTCTTGGGTTGGCGCCGTTAGTGCTGACGATTACCGGACGTTTATCAAGCCGGCGATGGCGCGCATTTTTGCCGCTTTGCGGGAAGAAGGGGCTCCGCTCATTATGTTTGGCGTCGGCGCCAGCCACTTAGTGCATGAGTGGAACGATTTGCCGCTTGATGTCATCGGCCTTGACTGGCGGCTGTCGATTCGCGAAGCGCGCCGCCAAGGCATTGCGAAAGCGATTCAAGGCAACTTGGATCCGGCGGTGCTTCTTGCGCCGTGGGACGTGATCGAAGAACGGGTGAAGCGCATTTTGGACGAAGGGATGGAACGGCCGGGCTACATCTTCAACTTAGGCCACGGCATTTTTCCGGATGTTCAGCCGGCGACACTGAAGCGTCTGACCGCTTTTATCCACGAATATACGTCAACGAACTAAACGAGGGGGTGGCACAATGGTGAAAAAAACAGCGGGGCTGCTCGTGATGGCGTACGGAACGCCGTACCGGGAAGATGATATTGAACGGTATTATACGCACATTCGCCATGGGCGCAAGCCGCCGCAAGAACAAATCGAGGATTTAAAAGCGCGCTACCGGGCGATCGGCGGGTTGTCGCCGCTTGCGAAAATTACGGAAGAGCAGGCGAAACGGCTCGAGGAGCGGCTGAACGAAGTGCAAGATGAAGTCGAGTTTCGCATGTATTTAGGGCTCAAACATATTGAGCCGTTCATTGAGGATGCCGTCGAGCGCATGCATGATGACGGCATCAAAGAAGCGGTTGGGATCGTCCTAGCCCCTCATTATTCCACATTCAGCATTCGCTCGTACAATGAGCGGGCGAAAGCGGCAGCAAAAAAGCTCGGCGGACCGACCATTTACACGATTGATCAATGGTATGACGAGCCGAAGTTTTTGCAATATTGGGCAGAACAAGTGCGGGCGATTTTTGCCGCCATGCCGGAACGTGAGCGGGAGCGAGCTGTGCTGATCGTATCCGCACATAGTTTGCCGGAAAAAATTATTCAAGCCGGTGACCCGTATCCAACGCAGCTCGAAGATACAGCGAAACGAATTGCTGATCAAGCCGGCGTCGCCCACTATGCCGTCGGCTGGCAAAGCGCCGGTCAGACGCCGGAACCATGGCTTGGGCCGGACGTGCAAGACTTGACGCGCCAGCTTTACGAAGAGCGCGGCTATACGTCGTTCGTTTACGCGCCGGTCGGTTTTGTCGCCGACCATTTGGAAGTGTTGTATGACAACGACATTGAGTGCAAACAGGTGACGGAAGAGATCGGCGCCCGCTATTACCGACCGGAGATGCCCAACACGAATCCATTGTTTATTGATGCATTGGCGTCGGTTGTGTTAAAGCGGTGGGCGGAAGAAGGCGATCGACATGAATGAAGGGCAACGGACGGTCGTCATCATTGGCGGCGGCATTACCGGCTTGACGGCTGCTTACTACTTGCAAAAAGCGATTCGAGAGCAACGCCTCCCACTTGCATGCAAACTTGTCGAGGCGACGCACCGGCTCGGCGGAAAAGTGCAGACGGTCGTCCGCGACGGTTTTGTCATTGAACGCGGTCCAGACTCGTTTTTGGCGCGGAAAACGAGCGCGTTTCGCCTNTCGTTGTGATGAAAAGCGCGCCGAAAATCCCACTTGCATGCAAACTTGTCGAGGCGACGCACCGGCTCGGCGGAAAAGTGCAGACGGTCGTCCGCGACGGTTTTGTCATTGAACGCGGTCCAGACTCGTTTTTGGCGCGGAAAACGAGCGCGTTTCGCCTTGTGAAGGAAGTCGGCCTTGAACATGAGATCGTTCATAACGCGACCGGAACATCGTACATTTTGGTCAACGGCAAACTCTATCCAATTCCGGGCGGAGCGGTGATGGGCATTCCGACGCGCATCGCCCCGTTTTTAACGACCGGACTGTTTTCCCCGGCCGGCAAGCTGCGGGCGGCGCTTGACTTTGTGCTGCCGCCGGTGAAAGTCGATGGTGATATGCCGCTTGGCCGCTTCTTCCGCCGCCGCCTCGGCGATGAGGTGGTGGACAATCTCATTGAACCGCTGCTTTCCGGCATTTACGCCGGCGACATTGATGAGATGAGCCTAATGGCGACGTTTCCACAGTTTTTTCAGCTTGAGCAAAAATACGGAAGCCTTGTCCGTGGAGCGAGACGAACGACGCCGAAAGAGCAAAAAGAGCGGAAAGGGGCGTTCCAGACGTTAAAAACGGGCTTGCAGTCGCTCGTTGATGAAGTGGAAAAACGGCTTGAGCCGGGCAGCGTTATCAAAGGGGTGCGTGTCGAGCGGATCGTTCGCACCGATTCGGCGTATCGGCTGCAACTGAGCACAGGAGAGGTGTGGGGGGCAGACGGCATCATCGTGACAACGCCGCATCATGTTGTGCCCGACATGTTCGCTGACTATCCGTTTTTCGCCCCGTTCCGTTCAGTGCCGCTGACGTCGGTGGCGACGGTGGCGCTCGCATTTCCGGAGGAGGCGATCCGCCAAGACATTGACGGCACCGGGTTTGTCGTTTCGCGCCGCAGCGATTACACGATGACAGCGTGCACATGGACGCATAAAAAATGGCCGCACACCGCGCCGCCTGGCAAGGCGCTCTTGCGCTGCTACGTCGGGCGCCCGGGCGATGAGGAGATCGTCGACCAACCTGATGATGAGATCGTCCGCGTTGTATTGGATGATTTAAATAAAGTGATGAATATTGCCGGCCAACCGGAGTTCGCCGTCATCTCGCGCTGGAAGCGGGCCATGCCGCAATACACGGTCGGGCACCGCGAGCGGCTGGCGCACATTAAACGGCAGATGGGCGATGCGCTGCCGGGGGTGTTTTTGGCCGGCAGCTCATACGAAGGGCTCGGATTGCCGGATTGCATTGACCAAGGCGAAAAAGCGGTGCGTGACGTGCTTCTGTATTTGCAGCAAGCGCCAGTTCAACAGACGTCCGATCTGTACAGCAGCGTCCGTTAATCGACGGTTTTCCAACGCCCTGGTCCGTTCGCCGCTCACATTTGGACGTCGGTGCGGCCGCCAGCCGGTTGAAGCGAAAAGAAGCGGATGGCTGTTTGTCTCTGTTGGCTCGTGGAAGTGGTTTCCGCTGCAAAAGGGATGTGAAAAGAACGTGGGAGAAGCTTCAACGGCGCTTCTACCCATTTGCTTGGAAAGGATGAGGGAGCAGGAAGAAATTCCGTCCCCAATGCGACGGCCCTTTACATCCATGTTGTTTGATAGTATAATGGGTACGGGTTGACCAAATTGTTCATTTAGTCAATTTGAAGGATGAGGAGTATGGCAAGCGACCGCAAACGGCAAATCATCGAAGCGGCGGCCCAATCGTTTGCTGCCTTTGGCTACAAGGCGACGACGATGGAGCAGATCGCCAAGCTCGCCAACGTCGGCAAGGGGACGATCTATACGTTTTTTAAAAGCAAAGAGGAACTGCTTGATGAAATCGTCTCCGGATTGATTATGGAAATCAAGGCGGAAGCGGAGCTGGCGATGGACTCGTCGCTGCCGTTTTCCGAAAACGTCCACCGCGCCTTGTACCGCATTTTGGAATTTCGCCAGCGCCATCAGCTGACGGCGAAGCTGCTTCAAGAAGTGCGCAATATCGGTACGGCGGCGGTGCAAGAAGTGCTTGCCAAACTGGACCGGGCAATGGTCGAGTTCATTCGGCAAAAAATTGATGCGGCGGTGGAAAAAGGGGAGATTCGTCCGTGCAATTCGGAAATTACGGCATTTTTGATGCTCAAGACGTACATCGCCTTGATCGTCGATTGGGAAAAAGATCATGAACCGTTGACAAAAGAACAAATTGCTGAATTGTTTACGCTCTATTTTTTGCAAGGATTGTCGAGATAGATGATCCTCTTTTTTTGTTGGAAATTGACCATGCGGACAATTTGGTCATCTGTACAAAGGAGGGAGCGCCATATGCTGCGAAAAGAGATGCGGGCCATCGTGCTCCGCCCGAATTTGCTTGGCATTTGTTCACTTGGATCATCAGCATAACGTTTATGATGATTGTTCAATTCCTTGTCACCGTGTTTGACAACCCAGGCCGGTTTCTTGCCATTTTGCTATTGATTGCCCAGCTAGTTGGAAGCGCCGGCACGTATCCGATTGAGCTCGTTCCGGGTGCGTTGCAGTCGCTTCATCTGTGGCTGCCGATGGCCCATGCGATCCGTGGGTTGCGAGCAGTCATTTCAAGCGGCGATTTCTTGGTCATGTGGAAGGAAGCTGCGATATTGCTTGCGACAGCCGCGGTCTTTGCCTTGGCGACGCTCGTGTATTTTCTCCTTCGGTATCGCCGCCGTTATGCGGTATGGACGGAAACAGCGGCTCAAACGTGATGATTGAACCATGCCGTCTCGAAGGCGTCCTAAAAAGATTGGGACGCCTTTTTGCATTGGCCAATATCGGAATCAAACAACAGATGGAATTAAAACCATTTTCTAGGACGAGGGATTGCTTTTTGCGGATGGGCCGCCATTAGAACGTTGTGTGTGATGGCGCCCCTGAGATTGGCAAAAAAAATGCCTCTTAGCTGGAGGCAGTCAAGAGAAAAGGCAGGCTGCATTGGGGAACAGCCAAACGCCGGCGGGGCAGCCGGCGAACGTGACGCAAGGGCAGCGTCCGCTCACCTATTGGCGGTAAGCGGCGCCAAGGCAATCAGAGCACGTGTTGCCGTAGCATTCATGCTGCTCGTCAATCTCTTTGCCGCAGTGCAGACATTTTTTTGGCGGTAAGTTTCTGAAAAATTCCAACACTTTCATCAACATTCCGATCCCCTCCGTTGTCTTGGTAATTTTATTGTATTATAACACACAATAAAATGTCAATAGGTGTTTTAAAACAAAAATCAACAAAGATGAAAAAATAGGCGCGGTTGTGTATGATGAAGACAAAACGAATGGAAGGAGAGAACCGAAAATGAAAGTGACGGTCATCGGCTATTGGGGAGGATTCCCTGCCGCCAATGAAGCGACATCGGCGTATTTGTTCGAGCATGATGGATTTTGCCTGCTCGTTGATTGCGGCAGCGGGGCGCTTGCCAAGCTGCAAAACTATACGGCTGTGGAAAACTTAGATGCGGTCATCATCTCCCATTATCATTACGACCATATCGCCGACATCGGCCCGCTCCAATACGCGCGTCTCATTCATAAAAATTTGGGAGCTGACCTTCCCGTCTTGCCGATTTACGGCCATGTGGAAGACGAGGCGGCGTTTTCCCGCTTGACGCACAGCGGCATTACGGAAGGAATTGCCTATGACCCGAATGGGACGCTGGCTGTCGGGCCGTTTTCGATCACATTTATGAAAACAGTCCATCCGGTGCCATGCTACGCGATGCGCATTACTGCCGGCGGCAAGATGGTTGTTTATACGGCCGATTCAAGCTATATACCGGAGTTTCTTCCGTTTGCCAAAGGAGCCGACTTGCTCATTTGCGAGTGCAACTTTTACGCTGGGCAAAACGCGGCGCCGGCTGGGCATATGACGAGCGAGGAGGCGGCGGCCATCGCGGAGGGAGCACGTGTCGGAGAATTATGGTTGACGCATTTGCCACACGTTGGCCGGCACGAGCAGCTGGTTGAGGAGGCTGGCCGGACGTTTTGCGGTGTCATCCGCCTCGCCCACACCGGCCTAACATGGGCGCAATAGGCCAAAATAAGAGAGAACAGCAAAGGAAACGCTTTCCCTTGCCCTTTGCTGTTCTTTTTTTTATAATAAATATAGTTCGAATTTTTTTACTTATAAAATGAATGGTCATTCATTCATTTTGGGGGAGGAGCGTATATGAACGTAACGACGCGGTTGGCGCAAATCGCTAAGCAGTTGCCGGACAAGGAAGCGTATGTGTTCATGAAAGAGCGGTGCACGTATCAACAATTGGACGAAGCCATTTCCCGATTTGCCGACGGGTTGGCGCGGCTTGGCGTTCGCCGAGGCGACCATATCGCCTTGTTGCTTGGCAACTCGCCGCAGTTTGTCATCGGCTTGTACGGGGCGTTGCGGCTTGGGGCGACCGTCATTCCGATCAATCCCATTTACACGCCCGAGGAAATTTCTTATATTTTGCACAACGGCGACGTCAAGGCGGTGATCGGCCTCGACTTGCTCGCTCCGTTGTTTGTGGAGGCGAAGAAGCGGCTTCCGCTGCTCGAGCATGCGATCGTTTGTGAAACGCCGGAAGGGAAGGAGAAAGGTGTTTCGCTGTCGGAAGGGATGAAATCGTTTGCAGAAGTGTTGGCGGACGGCAGCCCGGACTTTACCGGACCTGAACTGGGTGATGACGATGTCGCCGTCATTTTGTACACATCGGGGACGACCGGCAAGCCGAAAGGGGCGATGCTCACTCATAAAAACATATACAGCAATGCGCAAGATACGGCTGATTATTTAGGCATCAATGAAAACGATCGCGTCATCGCCGCGTTGCCGATGTTTCATGTCTTTTGCTTGACCGTGGCGCTCAATGCCCCGCTGATGAACGGCGGAACGGTGCTCATCATGCCAAAGTTCAGCCCAGCAAAGTTGTTTCAGCTGGCCCGAGAGGAAAAAGCGACGATTTTTGCCGGCGTGCCGACGATGTACAATTTCCTTTATCAGTACGAAGGTGGAAGCGCGGACGATTTGCGGACGCTCCGCCTTTGCATCTCAGGAGGCGCTTCAATGCCGGTCGCTTTGCTTGAAAACTTTGAGAAAAAGTTCAACGTCATCATTTCGGAAGGATATGGGCTTTCGGAGGCGTCCCCTGTCACCTGCTTTAATCCGCTCGATCGGCCGCGCAAGCCTGGTTCGATTGGAACGAACATTAAAAACGTTGAAAATAAGGTCGTCAACGAATACGGAGAAGAAGTGCCCGTCGGCGAAGTTGGCGAGCTTGTCGTTCGCGGGCCGAACGTCATGAAAGGGTACTACAAAATGCCTGAAGAGACCTCGGCCGCCTTGCGCGACGGCTGGCTGCACACCGGTGATTTGGCGCGCATGGACGAGGACGGCTATTTCTACATCGTCGACCGAAAGAAAGAGATGATTATCGTCGGCGGCTACAACGTGTATCCACGCGAAGTCGAAGAAGTGCTGTACAGCCATCCGGATGTCGTTGAAGCCGCGGTGATCGGCGTGCCGGACCCGGATTACGGAGAGGCGGTGCGGGCGTATGTCGTCGCGAAAAATCCGGAGTTGACGGAAGCAGAGCTCATTGCTTACTGCCGTGAGCGGTTGGCAAAATATAAAGTGCCGAGCGCGATTGACTTTTTGGACGAGCTGCCGAAAAATGCGACAGGAAAAATTTTGCGAAGAGCGCTAAAAGAGCGGCTCGCGTCTTCCCATGCTTGATGGTGCTGAATTTTCAGCACCTTTTCTTTTTTTTGAATAGTATATTGAAAACAAGTAGATAAATTTATATAATTTAACACATAAAAGTTTAAAAGGACTAAACTTCTCTACATAGGGGGATGGGATCATGGGCCAATCGATTCGGCGGTTCGCCGCGGTGTGTGCAGCCAGCTTTTTGTTGCTTGGCGGCTGCGGCGGCGCGAAAGAGACGGGAAGCAGCCAGGGAAGCGGCGGGAAGAGCGGGAAAGAAAAGACGTACAAAATCGGCGTGACGCAAATTGTCGAGCATCCATCGCTCGATGCGGCGCGCAAGGGATTCCAGCAGGCGTTAAAAGACAAAGGGCTGTCCGTTGAGTATGACGTGCAAATCGCCCAAGGCGACCAAAGCAACAACCAAACGATCGCCAATAATTTTGTTTCGGACGGCGTCGACTTGATTTTTGCCAACTCAACGCCAAGCGCGCAGGCGGCGCTCAATGCGACAAAAGACATTCCAATCGTGTTCACTTCGGTGACTGACCCAGTCGGCGCACAGCTTGTCCAATCAATGGAAAAACCGGGCGGCAATGTGACGGGAACGACCGATACGCACCCGGAGGCCATTCCGAAAACGGTGCAGTTTATTGACAAATATATCAAAGGCAACCGTGTCGGCATGGTATATAACGCCGGCGAACAAAACTCAGTCGCTCAAATCGAACAGGTGAAAAAGGCGATGCAAGGAACGGACTTGCAAATCGTTCCTGCATCAGTATCGACATCAGCAGAGGTGAAGCAGGCGACCGAGTCGCTCGTCGGCAAAGTCGATTGTCTGTACATCATCACCGACAACACGGTCGTCTCGGCGCTCGAGTCGGTGATCCAGGTGGCGAATGAACACGACATTCCGCTTTTTGTTGGTGAACTGGATTCCGTCAAGCGCGGCGGTTTTGCGGCGTACGGGTTCGACTATTATGACATCGGCTACGAAGCGGGGGAAATGGCGGCGCAAATTTTGCAAGACGGCAAAAAGCCAGCCGATTTGCCGGTGCAATATCCACAAAAATTGAAGCTTGTCATCAACAAAAAAGCAGCGCAAGAAATGGGCATCAAGCTCAATCCGGAATGGGATTCCATTGCGGAATATATTGAATAAGCGGCCGTCCCTCCTTCGATGAAGGAGGGGGGCCAAAAAAGTAGGGAAAAGTGCGTTTTGGCACTCAACGTGTCACATGCGCCTTTGGTGTGTTTCCGAAAAGGTAGGTGAAAAGTTGTGTGGACAGCGATGTTCAGTTCCGTCGAAGCCGGCTTGATTTACGCCGTGATGGCGCTCGGCGTCTATTTATCGTTTCGCATTTTGGATTTTCCCGATCTGACGGTTGACGGCAGCTTCGTCACCGGCGCGTCCGTCGCCGCCGTGCTGATTGTCAATGGAGCCAATCCGTTTGCCGCCTCAGCCGCGGCGCTTTTGGCCGGCTTTGCCGCCGGGGTGTTGACTGGGCTTTTGCATACGAAAGGGAAAATCAATCCACTGTTATCCGGCATTTTAATGATGATCGCTTTGTATTCGGTCAATTTGCGCATTATGGGCAAATCGAACGTTCCGCTGTTGCAGCAGGAAACGGTCATCACAAAAATCACAGCCGCCTGGCGGCAAGCCGGATTGGATGCGGCGCTCAACCGACTCGTTTCCTTCACCGGTTTTGCGCCGCGGACATGGGCGGTGCTTGTGTCAATGGCGATTGTCGCGCTAATGGTCAAAGGGCTGTTGGATTGGCTGCTGAAAACAGAAGTGGGGATCGCCTTGCGGGCAACTGGAGACAACAAGCCGATGGTGGCGAGCTTTTCCGCCAACACCGATTGGTTGATCGTGTTTGGCCTTGGGCTGTCGAACGCGCTCGTGGCGCTTTCCGGAGCGCTCGTCGCCCAGTATGGCGGATTCAGCGACGTCGGGATGGGAATCGGGATGATCGTCATTGGGCTCGCTTCCGTCATCATCGGGGAGGCGTTGTTTGGCGCCCGTTCGGTCGCACGCGCGACGTGGGCGGTCATCGGCGGCGCCATCGTCTACCGTCTTATTTTGGCGCTCGCTTTGCGCGTCGAGTTTTTGGAGACGGGCGATGTGAAATTGATTACCGCGCTCATTGTCATGCTGGCGCTCGTCGTGCCCAACACGTTGGCGGCGCAAAAAGAACGGCAGCGGAAAAAGCGGAGGGTGCGGCAGTTGGAGAGGGGGGAAACCGTTGCTGGAGCTGAAACGAATTACAAAAGTGTTTAACGAAGGAACGGCTGACGAGAAAATCGCTTTGCGCGGCATTGATCTGACGCTTGCCCCCGGCGATTTCGTCACCGTCATCGGCAGCAACGGCGCCGGCAAGTCTACGCTCATGAACATCATTTCCGGACGGCTGTCTCCTGATACCGGCGAAGTGTGGATCAACGGCTGCGATGTAACCGCGCTCAAGGAGCATGCGCGCGCCCGCTACATCGGCCGCGTCTTTCAAGACCCGATGGCCGGCACCGCCCCGCATATGACGATTGAGGAAAATTTGGCGCTCGCCTACAACCGGACGAAGCGGCGCACGTTAAGTCTTGGCGTCACGAAGCAAAAGCGCGAGTGGTTTCGGGAAACGTTGCGAACGCTTCATTTAGGGCTTGAAGACCGGCTCGCCGCCAAAGTCGGACTTCTTTCCGGCGGGGAGCGGCAGGCGCTTTCCTTGTTGATGGCGACGTTTACAAAACCGGATGTGCTGTTGCTCGATGAACATACCGCCGCCCTTGATCCGGCGCGGGCGGAGTTGGTCACGGAGTTGACGAAGCAAATTGTTGAGCAGCACCGCCTGACGACGCTCATGGTGACGCACAACATGGAGCAGGCGATTCGCCTTGGCAACCGGTTGATCATGATGGATGGCGGGCAAATCATTTTTGCCGCAGAAGGAAAGGAGAAAGAGGAGCTGACGGTCGAGCGGCTGCTTGAGGCATTCCAACGCATCCGCGGCAGCCAGTTTGCGAGCGACCGCGCCGTGCTCAGCTCATAAACGAAATGAGGTGTTTTTCGGCTGTTTTTTTTACTTGGTTNTGGATGGCGGGCAAATCATTTTTGCCGCAGAAGGAAAGGAGAAAGAGGAGCTGACGGTCGAGCGGCTGCTTGAGGCATTCCAACGCATCCGCGGCAGCCAGTTTGCGAGCGACCGCGCCGTGCTCAGCTCATAAACGAAATGAGGTGTCCTTCTTTGGCTAGGGGACACCTCTTCTGTTCGGCCGGCCGGTCAGATATTTTGGGTTTCTCGCTGCGTCGCTTGTCGGTAGGCGGCTTGCAGCGCCTTCGTCACCGCCCCTGGCGCGCCGCTTCGGATCACCGTTTCGTCGACTTGAATAATCGGGATAATCGCTGACGTCGTGCTCGTTAAAAACAGTTCGTCCGCCTCCGCAAGGTCGTTGGTGGAAAACGCTTCTTCGACAAATGGAATGCCAAGCTCAGCGCAAAACTGCTTCACTTTCGTGCGGACGATGCCGTTTAAAATCCGTGCCGTGGCCGGATGGGTGTACACCGTTTCATTTTTGACAAGGAAAATGTTTGACGAGCTGCCTTCGGTTACGACGCCGTCGCGATGCAAAATCGCTTCAAACGCTCCGCGCTCAACCGCTTCTTGTTTAGCCAATACGTTGGGCAATAAGTTCAAGCTTTTAATGTAACAGTATTCCCAGCGGACATCTTTCGTCAAAATCGTGCGCACCCCATGTGTCATTTCCTCGGTTTTCCGCGCCATCGGCTGGATGTAGGCGTACAAGTTCGGCCGGTTTTCCGCCGGAAACGCATGGTTGCGCGGGAAGCTGCCGCGCGTCATTTGCAAATACAAAATCGCATCTTCCTGCACATCGTTGAGGCGGCGAAGCTCCTCAAGCTGTTCGATGAGCTCTTCGCAGCCAAACGGAACGGATAGGCGAATGGCGGCCGCTGAACGGTACAGCCGGTCAAGATGCTCGCGAAGCCAAACGTATATCCCGTTATATAAGCGGACGACTTCGTAGACGCCATCACCGAATTGCAAGCCGCGCTCTTCCATCGGGTACGTGACTTGTTCATAACGGAAAATGCCGCGGTCGGTTAATACATACGGTTTCACTGACATGGACGTGCACTCCTTTTCTGTTGCCATCAATCATGAATCAGTTTGATTATATCATAGATTGGCCTCTCTCTGCGTTTGTCTCGTGTTTGGCGTGAGCAGAAACAATGGATGGACGTTCGGGTTGCGAAACGAAAGGAATTTTTAGATAATAAAGTTATCAATCTAGTCAAATGGAGGGGATGAATGGATGGAAACGACATGGGCAGCCGGCAAGATGGCGCCGTTTCGCCAAGGGCTGCAAGCAGGAGTAGCGATCGCCATCGGCTATATGCCGATCGCGCTGGCGTTTGGGCTGCTCGCCAAAACAACCGGACTGACGTTCGCCGAGACTGTGCTCATGAGCATCGTCGTCTTCGCCGGCGCCTCGCAATATATCGCGTTAAGTCTGCTTACCGCTGGCACTGGGGTGTTTGAAATCGTGTTGACGACATTCATATTAAACATTCGCCATTTTTTAATGTCGGCGTCCCTTAATGAAAAGGCTGAGCCGGACGCGCTTTGGAAAAAAGCGTTGTACGCCTTTGGCATTACAGATGAAACGTTTTCGGTGGCGGCGATGAAAGAAGGAACGATCAACGCCTCGTATATGTTTGGGCTCATTGCCATGGCGTATGGCAGTTGGGTCGTCAACTCGGGCATTGGTTATGCCGCTGGGGCCGGTTTGCCGGAAAGTTTGCAAGAAAGTATGTCCATTGCCTTGTATGCCATGTTTATCGGCCTGCTCGTTCCAGCGTTGAAAAAGCAGCGGAAAATCGTCTGGCTGGCGGGGCTGTCGGCTTTATTCAACTCGATCGGCACGTTTGCTCTTCACTTGTCGAAAGGCTGGTCGATCGTTTTGGCTACATTGTTGTCGGCCATCATCGTTCAATGGCTGACGAAGGAAGGGGGAAACGGCGGTGAATAGCACAATCGTATGGATGATCATCGGCATGGGGGTCGTGACGTATTTGCCGCGCCTGTTGCCGTTTGTGTTGCTCGGCGGCGTCGAGCTGCCGTCGTTTTGGCAAGGAGTGCTGAAAAATGTGCCGTATGCGGTGCTCGGGGCGCTCATTATTCCTGACGTTTTTTTCATCCAAGATGATTTTTGGTTCGGTGTCATCGGTTTTGCGGCGGCCGTCATCACAGCTTGGCTTGGGGCCAACGTCATGATCGTCGTGCTTGCGGCGGTTGCAGCGCTCAGCCTGTATTCGTTATTTGTTTAAAAAGGGAAGCGGACATCGCTTCCTCTTTTCCTTTTGCGACAGGTATGCAAACTTGCTGCATGGTTATGACAATTCCTCCATAATCGCCTCGTATACCTCATCGACATGAAATCGAGATGTCCCCATGCCGATTTGTTTGACGACACGACCGTTGCGGCCAAGCAAGTAGGCGAGCGTCGTGTGTACGATCATGCCGTTGCCCGGGTCGCGGTATTGAAAGTGGAAGGCGTCCGCTACTTTTTTCGTGTCCGCTTCACTGCCGCGCAAAAACACCCAACCTTGTCCGTCGCTCATGACTCCAAACGCATTGGCATATGTCTGCAGCTTTTCATTCGTATCGCGCGCCGGGTCGATCGTGATCGTGATGAATTCCACCTTGCTTCCAAATACCCCGGCTTGTTTTAGGCGATCGCGCAGTTTTGCCATTTGCGCTGTCGTATTCGGACAAACATCCGGACAGTTTGTATAAATAAACTCGACAAGCCTCACTTTCGGCGGAAGGTCGCCAAACTCGTATGATTTTCCCCATGCTGTTTCCATCGTCACGTCATTTGGAAGCCGCATCGTTGATGGCTGGTAGACAGCAAAGTACAGGATGCCGACGCTGATGCCGATGATGACAAGAGAGGCAGCTAACGTATACCATTTTTTCACCATTCATCACTCCTCAATATGATCATATCAAAAAAATTAGCGAAAAAATCGCGATGTTTATGAACAATATGCGACTATTTTCCTAATTAAAAAAAGTTTCAAAAAAAGGCTTGCACTTTCGTTTTTCTGTTATATAATAAAAACGTAAATAAAAACAATGTAATATAACAAAGAGAGATGGGGGAAGGAAAAATGGCGTCATTTGCTGAACGTGTCCGGCAATTAGAAGAAAGTTGGAAAAATGAGGAGCGCTGGAAAGGGATCGTTCGTCCGTACAGCGCTGAGGATGTCATTAAACTGCGCGGCTCGCTTGACATCGAGTATACGCTCGCTCGACGCGGGGCGGAAAAATTATGGAAGCTGCTTCATACAGAGGATTACGTCGCGGCCCTTGGCGCGCTGACCGGAAATCAGGCGGTGCAGCAAGTGAAAGCAGGCTTGAAGGCGATTTATTTAAGCGGCTGGCAAGTGGCGGCCGACGCCAACCTCGCCGGACAGATGTATCCGGACCAAAGCCTGTATCCGTCCAACAGCGTTCCGCATGTCGTCAAGCGAATCAATCAAGCGTTGCAGCGCGCGGATCAAATTCAATACTTAGAAGGCAGCGGGGACGTGGACTACTTTGTGCCGATCGTCGCTGACGCTGAGGCGGGGTTCGGAGGCCAACTGAACGTCTTTGAGCTCATGAAGGCAATGATTGAAGCCGGAGCGGCTGGCGTCCATTTTGAAGACCAGCTGTCATCGGAGAAAAAATGCGGCCATTTAGGCGGCAAAGTGCTTTTGCCGACGCAAACGGCGATTCGCAACTTGATTGCGGCGCGGTTGGCCGCCGATGTCATGGGGGTTCCGACGGTGCTCATCGCACGCACCGACGCGAACGCTGCTGACTTGATCACAAGCGACATCGACCCGCGCGATCAAGCGTTTATCACTGGAGAACGGACACCGGAAGGCTTCTATCGCACAAGAGCCGGTTTGGATCAAGCGATCGCCCGCGGGCTTGCCTATGCGCCGTATGCCGACCTCATTTGGTGTGAGACGAGCGAGCCGAATTTGGATGAGGCGCGCCGGTTTGCCGAAGCGATCCATGAGAAATTCCCCGGCAAGCTGCTGGCGTACAACTGCTCGCCGTCGTTCAACTGGAAGAAAAAATTGGACGATGAAACGATCGCCAAATTCCAGCAAGAGCTCGGCAAAATGGGATACAAGTTCCAATTTGTCACTTTGGCTGGCTTCCATGCGCTCAATTACAGCATGTTCGAACTGGCGCGCGGCTACAAAGAACGCGGCATGGCGGCGTACGCCGAGCTGCAGCAAGCGGAATTTGCCGCCGAGAAGTACGGATACACGGCGACGCGCCATCAGCGCGAAGTCGGCACGGGCTATTTCGACGAAGTCGCCCAAGTGATCTCCGGCGGCCAATCGTCAACAGTCGCTTTGAAAGGATCGACCGAAGAAGAACAGTTTACAGCCATCTAATGCCGATCACCAGCAAAGAGACGCCCGGCTTGGCCGGGCGTTTTTTGTTTGAGACGAAGAGCCTCCTTGCTTCCATCGCATAATAAGGAAAAAAATGACGCATCCTATGGAGTACAAGGAGGCGATGTAATGGAAAAGAATCAAGGCGATCTGCCGGAGCTGATGCCTGCCGAGTTTCGCGTCAGTACGGATCTTCATGTTGAGCAATGGTCGATGAATGAAGAGACGTATGCTGGCGACTCGGTCGGCGAGCATACCGCGTTGGAACAGGCGAATGAATATTTAGCGTCCAAAGAAATCGGCCAAACGTTCGAAAACTCCTAGAACACCCATGACGATTGTCATGGGTTTTTTTATTAGATTTTTTGCAAAATATAGAAAAAAATAACTACTGATGGTATGATAGGAGTAGTGAGCGAGTTGATTAAGGGAGGAGACGAACGGATGAAAGTCAATGAATTCATTGTATTGGAACAATTCATCGTAAGCCGTTATACGATGGCGGTTCTCCCATACTTTTTAAACAGCGATGTGTATGCGAAAGTCATTGAAGAGGACGGCGAATATATCATCAAACAAACGCCGATTGACATTATTAAACATAGTTGCGATTACTACGGAAGCAGCTTTCAAGGAAGGAAAGAAGGAACGAAAGCCGTCATTGGCATCACTCATAAAGCGCCGATCGCCATTGAACCGTCCAATGAAATTTACGTATTTCCAACCGCCTCTCCGCGTGACTCCCGCTGCGTTTGGCTCTCGCACATGCACGTCTATCGGTATGAGCCTGCCAAATATGAGCGGACCATCGTTTATTTCCGCAACGGAAAAAGCATATCCCTCGATGTTTCCTGCAAATCGTTCATCAACCAGTTATACCGAACGGCTCAACTTCGAACGAAATTATCCGAGCGGATGGAAGCGAGGGAGCGCAAACTCCAATACATATTTCGCATGCAGCAAGAAAAACAGAGTTAGCTGAACAAATTGATAAAAATGGTTTTTCCTAAAGATGAGTTCAAATTAGGCGCCTGGACGTGTAAAATAAAGATATAAACGGCATTTGAATGGGGAATAGACATGGATATGGAAACAATCAAACAATGGTTCACGCTCGACAGCATCCTTTCCCTGCTCGAACAATACCGCTCTTTCGGCGTGCTTCCCGGCATCGCAGCGACGTTGCTTGAGTCGTTTTTTCCCATTTTGCCCATGTTCGTCTTCGTGATGGCGAACGCAGCGGCGTTTGGACTATGGAAAGGGTTTCTGATCTCTTGGCTAGGCGCTTCACTTGGCTCGCTCATCGTGTTTTGGCTGACGCGGAAAGTGGGGCAGAAGCGTTTTTTTCACTTTGTCCGCCGCCACCCGAAAGTGCGGCAGTTTATGCATTGGATTGAGCGACACGGATTTGGTCCGCTGTTTTTGTTGTATTGCTTTCCGTTCACCCCATCGGCGCTTGTCAATATTGTTGCCGGACTGTCGCGCATCAGCCGCCAGCAGTTTGTATTGGCGGTGCTGCTAGGAAAGATGATCATGGTGTTTACCATCAGTTTTATCGGCTATGACTTGAAGGCGCTCATCCGTCAGCCGCTGCGCACGGCGATGATCGCCGCAGTCGTTCTGTTGCTTTGGTACGCCGGAAAACGGGTGGAAGCGCGATTTTCGTTGACGGAAGAACAAGGCGGCGAGGAGGGCGGGGAGTGACGAAGCAAAAAGAAAAACGAGGCCGCCGATGGCCATGGTTTGTTGCCGTTTGCGTTGTCGCCACGCTTCGGTTGTTCGTGTTCAGCAATTACGTGGTGGAAGGAAAATCGATGATGCCGACGCTAGAGAGCGGCAATTTGTTGATCGTCAATAAGCTTTCCTACGACATCGGGCCTATTCGCCGGTTCGACATTATCGTTTTTCACGCCAACAAAAAGGAAGATTACGTCAAGCGGGTTATCGGCCTGCCTGGCGATCGGATCGCGTACAAAAATGACATCTTGTATGTCAACGGAAAAAAAGTTGACGAACCGTATTTGCGCCCGTATAAACAAAAGCTGCTTGACGGCAGGCTGACCGGGGATTTTACGCTTGAGGAGGTGACCGGGAAAACACGGGTGCCTCCCGGCTGCATTTTCGTTCTTGGCGACAACCGGCTTAGCAGCTGGGACAGCCGCCATTTTGGATTTGTCAAAATCAACCAAATTGTCGGCAAGGTGGACTTTCGCTACTGGCCGTTTAAACAGTTCGCCTTTCAGTTTTAACCTTAATCTCGAAAGGAGTCTTCCGCTTCTATAACGAAGTGAAGCGAGGTTGTTCAGTCGTCCGACAGTCGCTGACATGTCGGCTGGCTCTACAAAAAGAAACAAACGTTAACGTTTCAGATTGCCTCTATATAACCCGCAGCCGAAGGGCGTTTTTTCTTCCCAAAAGCGAACATACGTGCTAAAATAAAACAAATAAAGGAAACGAATGGTGGTGGATACAATGTCGCTGCGGTTTTTGCTCGGACGGTCAGGAAGTGGGAAAACGGCTGTCTGCCTCGAAGAAATTCGCCGCCAGTTGCAAGAGGATCCAAAAGGAAGGGCGATCGTCTATCTCGTTCCGGAGCAAATGACATTTCAATGCGAATACGCGTTGATACATACCGAGGGAGTGGGCGGGATGATTCGCGCCCAAGTGTTCAGCTTCACCCGTCTCGCTTGGCGCGTGTTGCAGGAAACAGGCGGCATGACCCGGTACCATATTCATGATGTTGGTGTGCAGATGATGATCCGCAAAATTATTGAGCAACGCAAACAAGAGCTGAAACTGTTTGGCCGCGCGGCGGACAAACATGGGTTTATCGAGCAGCTGAACGAAATGATCACCGAATGCAAACGGTATTGCCTGACGCCGGGCGAACTCCGCCGACATGCCAAGGCGTTCGAGGATGGGCCAAGCCAGCCGGGCCGCCGCTTGCTCGCTGACAAGTTGAGCGATGTCGCGCTTGTGTATGAGGAACTTGAGCGGAGTCTTATCGGCCACTATCTTGATTCGGAAGATTATTTGCGCTTGCTCGCTGAGCATATTCCGCGCTCAAGTTATTTGCGGGATGCCGATATTTACATCGACGGCTTTCATCATTTTGCGCCGCAAGAATATATGATCATCGAACAGCTTCTTCGCCATTGCCGGCGCGTCACCGTTTGTTTGACGATCGACCGCCCGTATGACGACGGAATGCCGGACGAACTTCATCTCTTTTATTTGCCGGCGCAAACGTACCGCCAGCTGAGGGAGTTGGCGCTAAGCAATGACATTGCGATCGAAGAGCCGATCGTGCTTTCGGCCAACCGACGCCATGAAGACAGGGCGCTCGTTCATCTTGAGGCGCAATTTCACCGACGCCCGTTGCTTCCATATGGTGCAAAGACCGATGCCGTCCATCTTTATGAGGCGTCCAATCGCCGAGCGGAAATCGAAGCGGTCGCACGCGAAATCATCCGCCTTGTCCGCGATGAAGGGGCGCGCTATCGCGACATTGCGCTGATCATCCGCCAGACGGAGGCGTACCGCGATCTGGTGAAAACGGTGTTTTTTGATTTTGGGATCCCGTATTTTATGGATGAAAAAGAACCGATGCACCACCACCCGCTCATTGAACTCGTGCGCGCTGCCTTAGAGACGGTCGTGACGCGTTGGCGATATGAAGCGGTGTTTCGGGCGGTGAAAACGGATTTGCTTTTTCCAACGGACGGCGATCTGCACATGTGGCGCGAGGCGGCCGACAAGCTCGAAAACTATGTGCTTGCTTACGGAATCAAAGGGGATAAGTGGACAAACAATGAGCGCTGGGCGTATCGGCGCTATCAGGCGCTTGACGGTTTGAACGTACCACAAACGGACGAGGAGCGGCAGTTTGAGGACATGCTCAATGAATGGCGCGAGGCGTTGGCCGCTCCGCTTCGCCGGTTGGAGCGCCGTCTGCGCCGGGCGGAGGACGGACGCGGGTTTTGTATGGCATTATATCTGTTTTTGGAAGAATTGCAGATTCCAAAAAAACTAGAGAAAATGAGCGCACAAGCGGAAGCGGACGGCCGCCTCGTTGAAGCGCGCCAGCATGAACAGGCGTGGAACGCCGTCGTCGATTTGCTTGACCAATATGTAGAAATGCTCGGGACAGAATCACTGCCGCTCGCTGAGTTTGTCAAGATTATCGAGGCTGGGCTCGATCGGTTGGAGTTCTCCCTTGTGCCGCCGGCGATGGACCAGGTGATCGTCGCTCAGCTTGATCGCTCTCGTTTAATTGACATCAAGTATGCGTTCGTCATCGGCGCCAACGATGGCGTTATTCCAGCAAAAGTGAAGGAAGACGGGCTGATGGCGGAAGTGGAGCGCGAGCAGCTGCGTGAGTTGGGAGTGGCGCTCGCCCCAGGGGGGCGGGAGCAGCTGTTTTATGACCCGTTTTTTGTCTACTTGGCACTTGTTTGTCCGAGCCGGCGGCTGTATGTTACATATCCGCTTGCTGATGGGGAAGGGAAAGCGTTGATGCCGTCGCCGCTCATCAAGCAGCTTACGGAACTGTTTCCGCATGCGCCGGTGCATCTGTGCGGCAACGACCCGTTCGACGCCCCGGCAGAAAAAGCAGAGGCGTTCGTGACCGCGCCGCGGGCGACGCAAACGTATTTGATCAGCCAGCTCCGAGCGTGGAAGCGCAACTACGGCATCGATCCGCTTTGGTGGGATGTGTATAACACGTTCATCGGCCATCGGGACTGGAAGGAGCAGGTGCGGCATGCCGTCTCCGCGCTCTTTTATACAAACGGAGCGACGCCGCTCAAAAAACAGTGGAGCCAGCGGCTGTACGGCAAAAAAATTCAGGCGAGCGTCTCGCGCATGGAGCAGTTTCAAAAATGCCCGTACGCCCATTTCGCATCGCACGGGCTGCGGTTGAAAGAGCGCAACGTTTTCCGACTTGAGGCGCCGGATGTTGGGCAATTGTTCCATGCCGCCATCAAGCAAATCGCCGACCGGCTGCGCGAACAGCATCTTGATTGGCGCGAACTGTCAAGACCAGACTGTGAACGGCTGTCGGCCGAAGCGGTCGAGCGAATCGCCCCGCTCATCCAGCAGCAAGTGCTCTCAAGCTCTCATCGCTATGAATATATGAAACGAAAATTGAAACACGTCGTTGCCCGTACAACCCATGTGTTAAGTGAGCATGCGCGGGCGAGCGGTTTCGTTCCGATCGGACTTGAGCTGTCATTCGGCCCCAATGGCGACCTGCCGCCGCTTCGGTTTCGACTGCCCGACGGAACAGTGATGGAGCTTGTTGGGCGGATCGACCGCGTCGATAAGGCGGAAAGCAGCCAAGGAGTGCTTCTTCGCATTATCGATTACAAATCGAGCGCGAAAACGCTCGATTTGACGGAAGTATATTACGGCTTGGCGCTGCAAATGCTCACCTACCTGGACATCGTGCTGACGTATGCCGAACAGCTCGTCGGACAGCCGGCCTTGCCAGCCGGGGTGCTTTATTTTCACATCCACAATCCGATCGTTCAAGCGAAGCAATGGGTGGATGATGAGGTGGAAATGGCGAAAAAGTTGCTTGAACCGTTTCGGATGCGCGGGCTGTTGCTCGCTGACGTCGAGGCGATCCGGTTGATGGACGGCCGAACGGAAGACGGACAATGGTCGCTGATTGTGCCCGCTCAGCTTACGAAAAGCGGGTCGATCCATTCGCGTTCGTCGGTGGCGAGTCCATCCGACTTTGCCGCGCTCCGCCAGCATGTCCGCCGTTTGTTCATCGACATCGGCGGGCAAATCGCCGACGGCGTCGTGTCGATCGCCCCGTACAAGTTGAAAGATAAAACAGCGTGCGAGTTTTGCGTTTTCAAACCGGTCTGCCAATTTGATGAGGCACTCTCCGGCAACGAATACCGGAAGCTTGCCCCGCAAACGAAGGAAGCGGTCATCGAAAAACTAGCGGAAGGGAAGGAAGGATAAATGAACGCCACGATTCGCCCGAAGCCGGCTGGGAGCCGATGGACGGATGAACAATGGAAGGCGATCGCCGCGGGCGGCCGAGACATTCTTGTCGCCGCGGCGGCCGGATCCGGGAAAACGGCCGTTCTTGTCGAGCGGATCATTCAAAAAGTGACGGCGGAAGAAGGAGCGGTCGATATCGATCGGCTGCTTGTCGTTACCTTTACCAATGCGGCAGCCGCGGAGATGAAAGCAAGAATCGGCGAGGCGCTCGAGCGGGAATTGGCCAAGCGTCCGCATTCGCTCCATTTGCGACGTCAACTCAGCCTGCTTCCCCGCGCCGCGATCTCGACGCTCCATTCCTTTTGCTTGGATGTCATTCGCAAATATTACTATTTGCTTGATTTGGATCCGTCGTTTCGCATCGCGGATGAAACGGAAATCGAGCTGTTGAAAGAGGATGTCCTTGAAGAGCTGCTTGAGGAGGAATATGGAAAGCCGGACAACGAGCGGTTTTTCGCTGTCGTGGATGCCTATACGGGCGACCGGAGCGATGCGGAGCTGCAGGAGATGATTGTCGCCCTTTATGAATTTTCCCGCTCCCATCCGGAACCAGATGAATGGTTGGCCGGTTTGACCTCGATGTATGATGTCGATGAACGAACAGATATAAAGACGCTGCCAGCAGCCCGCTATATCGCGCAACATGCTGCGATGGAGCTGGCGGCGGCCAGACGGCTGATCCGAAGGGCGCTTGAGCTTGCTGAAGAGCCGGGCGGACCGCGTCCGTACGCGGAGCGGCTGCGCGAAGATCGAGATATGATCACTGATTTGGAAACGCGTCTTTCTGGACCGTGGGCCGAGCTGCATCGCGCGCTAAAGGCGCTGTCGTTTGGGCGGCTGCCGGCCTGCCGCGGCAAGGACTATGACGAGCGGCTGATCGACGAAGCCAAATCGTTGCGTGATCAGGCGAAAAAGAAAGTGGAGGCGCTGCGCGACAATGTGTTTTCGCTCGATCCATCCGTTTGGCTCCGCCATATGCGGGAAATGAAGCCGATCGTTGAAACGATCGCTAACCTTGTCCGCCGTTTTGCCGTCATGTTCCAAGCGGCGAAACGGGAAAAAGGAATCGTTGATTTTTCTGACTTGGAACATTATTGTTTGCATATTTTGCGGCGGCGCGATCCGGAAACGGGCGAATGGCAGCCTTCCCCCGCCGCCTTGGAATACCAGGCGCAGTTTGATGAAGTGCTTGTTGACGAGTATCAAGATACGAACCTCGTTCAAGAAGCGATTTTGCAGCTGGTGAAAAAAGGGAGCGAACGAACAGGCAATTTGTTTATGGTCGGCGACGTGAAACAGTCGATTTACCGATTCCGCCTTGCCGAGCCGATGCTGTTTCTGGACAAATACAAACGATTCACCGCAGACGGAGAAGAAGGGGGGATGAAAATCGATCTTGCGAGCAACTTCCGCAGCCGCCGCGAAGTGCTTGACGGGACGAATTTTCTGTTTGCGCAACTCATGGGGGAAACCGTCGGCGAAATGGTTTACGACGAAGCGGCGCAGTTGAAATACGGCGCTGATTACCCGGAAGGGGAGGATGCGGCGCCGGAAGTTATGATCATCAACCGGCAGCGTGCGGCGGAAGAGGACGAAGAGGAAGCGGCTGAATGGGAAGCGGCGGAGCTCGAGGCGCGGCTGATGGCGAAAAAAATCAAAGAGATCGTTTCCGCTCCGTTTTATGTATACGATCGTCCGAGCGGGCAGCCGCGGCGCGCCATGTACCGTGACATCGTCATCCTTGTCCGCTCGATGACGCATGCGCCGCAGATGATCGAGCAGCTGCAGGCGCAAGGCATCCCGGCGGCCGCGGATTTGTCATCCGGCTATTTTCAGGCGACGGAAATTTCGATCATGCTCTCACTGTTAAAAGTGATCGACAACCCGTACCAAGACATTCCGCTCGCCGCGGTGCTCCGGTCGCCGCTCTTTCGTTTTGACGAGAATGAGCTCGCCATGATTCGCCTCGCCGATCCAAAAGGCACGTTTTATGAAGCGCTCTGTTCGTTTCGGCAAAAGCCGGCGGAAACGGAAGAGGAGGCCAACGCCCAAAGGAAAGCGGCGGCTTTCTTAGAGCGGCTCGAGGGCTGGCGTACGATGGCGCGCCGCCGCTCATTAGCTGATCTCATTTGGCTGCTGTACCGCGATACGCAATTTTACGATTTTGTCGGCGCACTGCCGGGCGGCAGGCAACGGCAGGCGAACTTGCGCGCTTTTTTCGGCTCGATTTTTATCATGTACCGNTTTCGCGGCTTGTTTCGCTTTCTTCGCTTCATCGAGCGGCTGCAAGAGCGCGGCGACGATTTAGGGGCGGCCCGGCCGCTCGGCGAGCAGGAAGACGTCGTGCGCATCATGACGATTCACAGCAGCAAAGGATTGGAATTTCCGATCGTGTTTCTCGCCGGGCTTGCGCGTTCGTTTCATACGCGCGATTTGCATCACCCGTATTTGCTTGATAAAGAGCTGGGTTTTGCCGCCCGCTTTGTCCACCCGCGGCTGCGCATCAGTTATCCCACGCTGCCGCTGTTGGCCATCCAAACGAAAAAGCGGCTTGAACTGCTCGCTGAGGAGATGCGCATTTTGTATGTCGCGCTCACAAGGGCAAAAGAGAAGCTGTATTTGTTGGCGTCGGTCAACGATGCGGCCAAGGAGATTGAAAAATGGAAAAGCGCTGCTTCGGAACGCGGCTGGCTTCTCCCCGACGATGTGCGGGCTTCGGCCCGCTCCTACTTGGATTGGATCGGCCGGGCGCTCATCCGTCATCGTGATGGGGGGGCGCTTGCGGGAATGAAGGCGCCTGAAGAGGTCGCCTCCCACCCGTCTGTATGGCGTGTCTCCATCGTGCCGGCCGCCGATTTGCGCGGCGCAGAGGCTGCGAGGGAGGAGATGGATGGCGGCGTGCTTCTTGCCCTCGAACAAGGACGACCCGTTCCCGTAGAAGGAGGGTGGCGGAAGGAGGTCAAACGCCGCTTGTTGTGGCGGTATTCGTATGAGAAAGAAACGGCCGTGCGCGCCAAGCAATCGGTGTCAGAACTGAAAGAACATCGCGTGCTCTTTGGCGAGCAAGCGGACGAATGGCGGCCGCGACAAGGGACGGCTCCGGTGTTTTCTCGACCGCGTTTCATGCAGGAGAAAACATTGACGCCGGCCGAAAAAGGGACGGCGCTCCATATCGTCATGCGCCATCTTGATTTGCAGGCGCCGCTTGATGAATCGTCGATCCGCAGTCAGATCGTCCGCCTTGTCGAAAAAGAGCTGCTGTCGGCAGAACAAGCAGAGGTGGTCGATCCAGCGGCCATCGCTGCCTTTTTCACTGCAGATCTTGGCCGCCGCCTTTGCGCCGCCCGCGAAGTGCACCGTGAAGTGCCGTTCAGCTTGGGGCTTAAAGCGGCTGAACTGTACGGCGGCGAAGGGACGGAAAGCGGCCGGCGCGTCCTCGTGCAAGGGGTGATCGACTGCGTGTTTGTCGACGAATGCGGCTATGTGATGATTGACTATAAAACGGATGAAGTCGTCCACCGTTTTGCTGGGCAAAAGGAAGAAGCGGCTCGTTTTCTGCTCGGCCGCTACGGGACGCAAATGCGCTTGTACCGGCGGGCCATCGAGCAAATTTGGCGTGCGCCGGTGGCGGAATGCTATTTGTATTCGTTTGACGGCGGGTTTGTTGTGGCTGTTGAGTGATGCAAGGGGGGAAAGAGAGAATGCGGATTTTGCATACCGCGGACTGGCATTTTGGGAGAACGCTCGAGGGGCGGAGTCGGATGGCCGAGCAAGAGGCATTTGTTGATGAGCTTGTGGAGATTGTCAAGAAAGAACAAATCGACATCATCCTTGTGGCCGGCGACGTATTCGACTCCGTCAATCCGCCGGCGGCTGCGGAACAACTGTTTTATGAAAGCCTCGCCCGCCTGTCCGACAAAGGACGCCGCCCGGTGGCAGTCATCAGCGGCAACCACGACCACCCCGACCGGATCAGCGCTGCCCGGACGTTGATGTGTGCGCACAACATTTTTCTTTTCGGCCGCCCGCAAGCGGCTGTTTGCCGGATTGACGTTCCATCGTGCGGCGAAACGATGATGCTTGCTCCGTTGGCCTATCCGTCCGAATCGCGCCTCGCCGAGCTGTTGTCATCCGACTGTAAGGAGACGACGATGCGCGATCGGTACGATGACCGCATCCGCGCCCTATTAGCGGCGATGGCCGCCTCGTTCACGGCGGAGACCGTCAATATCGCGATGAGCCATCTTTACGTTGCTGGCGGACGTACGTCCGATTCCGAGCGGCCGATTGAAGTCGGCGGCGCTTATACGGTGGCGGCTGAGAGCCTGCCGAAAGCCGCGCAATATGTGGCGCTTGGCCATCTGCACCGGCCGCAGGATGTCAAGCAGGCAAAGACGGCCGCGCGCTATTCCGGCTCGCCGTTGGCGTACAGCTTTTCCGAAGCCGGTCAAGCCAAATCGGTCACGGTCGTTGACGTGCATCCAGGCGGGGCGGCCAAGGTGGCGGAGATACCGCTCGCTGCTGGCAAACCGCTCATCCGTTGGAAGGCGACAGAGGGGCTCGCTCAAGTATACCGCTGGTGTGAGGAAGGAAGAGACCGATCAAGCTGGATCGATTTGGAGATCCATGTGACCGAGTCGTTGACAATGGAAGAAATTGATCGGCTGCGTAAGCTTCATCCCGGATTTGTCCACATTCGCCCGGTGTTTCCCAATCGGGTGGAAGAGATGATGGAAATGAGCCGCGAGCCGCTTTCACTTGAAGAAATGTTTCACCGCTTTTACGAACGTCAGACTGGGGGACAAACGCCGGATGAAGAGCTTGTCCGCCTCTTTTTGGAGCTGGCGGCGGAAGAAGAGAAGGAAGGGGAGGGAGAATGAAGCCGATCTCGCTGACGATCGCCGGGCTTCATAGCTTTCGTGAAAAGCAGACGATTGATTTCACCGCACTGTGTGAGGGCGGTGTGTTCGGCATTTTCGGGCCGACTGGAAGCGGCAAATCAACGATTTTAGACGCCATGACGCTCGCCTTGTTCGGCAGCGTCGAGCGGGCGGCCAACCGCACGCAGGCGATCATCAACCACGCGGAGCAAGAGTTGTTTGTCTCGTTTACGTTTGAGCTGGAAAATGCGGCAGGAGCGAAACGGTATACAGTCGAACGAAGCTTAAAAAAAGTGGACGAATGGCGGACGCGCAGCGCCGTTTGCCGCCTGATCGAGCATCGGTCCGAGCCGGTCGTGCTCGCCGATAAACTATCGGTTTTCGGCTTGCTTTTTCTCACCGGTGC
>NZ_AYSF01000042.1:0-34816 GCF_000498995.1 Geobacillus thermopakistaniensis | reverse complement strand
GTATTGTTCATCAAAACCGAGCCGAAAACGGTGCGCTGTCCAAAGCGATGCTGCCGACAAACGTCGGCAGCTTGATGAACGATCCGATCGCCGAAAGCGCCAAACAAACGGCCGTCCAAGCCAAGCGGCGGTTCATTGTTTCTCCTCCTTGTCGCGGAACACAATCGCGCTCCGTTCATACTCGATGTCCTTCACCCCTAAACGCGCGTTCACGACCCGGGCAGCGGCGAACAAATAATCGGACAGGCGGTTCATATATTTGAGCACAACATCGTTGATCGGCTCCGCTTTTTGCAAGGAAACGATGCACCGCTCCGCCCGTCTTGCCACCGTACGCGCCATATGGAGCGCCGCAGCCGCCTTGGAGCCGCCCGGCAAAATGAATTTTTGCAATGGCGGCGCTTCTTGCACGTGCGCATCAATGCGCTCTTCTAAAAATGTGACCATCGCCTCGGTCACCTTATACGGAAGCTTGCCGTTGACGATGGCCAGGTCGCCGCCGCAGTCAAACAGCTCGTGCTGGATTTTTTGCAGCTCAGCGCAAAGGTCGCGAAACCGTTCATCGCCGGCCAATAACGCAAGCGCCCATCCGATGAACGAATTCGCCTCGTCAATCGTTCCGTACGCCTCGACGCGCAAATGGTCTTTGTCCACGCGCCCGCCGACTAAACTCGTTTTCCCTTGGTCTCCTGTTCGCGTATACAATTTCACTGTTCCTCTCCCCCTTATTTCAATTGTTCCGCCAGTCCGCACCAAAGCCGGTCGACGCGGCAGCACAAGGAAGCTAGTCGCTGGTAGCACATTCCCACGGCGTCGCGCCAGCGCCGCTCTTGCGGATCAACCGGAACAACGCCTTGCGTCACATCGGTGCCGATCCAAACGACCGTGCGGTTAGGCGCTGCCGCTTCCCACCGCTGCCAAGCGCGGAAATAGGATTCCCACTCGTCTGGGTCCGGACGGGGGCGGATGGCGGCTTCCAACCCGTCAAAGACGACCGTTTTTGCCGTTTCGATGCCATCCGGCGGCCTATACGGCTCCACATAACCGTTATGCCATACAATATGAACTCCATCATTTATTCCATACCGTTCCCTCACCCATTTTCGTTTTCCTTGAAACGCACCACCGATAACGAAATGCACCGCTCTCCCCCTTTCCAACGCTCGATCGTCGATTCCAATGTATATCCGCCGGCAAATGGCACCTCCCATTCCCAAAACGAACGAGCATCGGGCGCATACTGCTCGAGCAGGAGGCGAATCGGGCCGCCATGGGTGATGACAGCCACATGACGGGCGCCCGCCCGCTCAGCGAAAGCAATCGTCTCCGCAAGCGCCTGTTTGATGCGCGCTTGAAAGTCGGCATAACGCTCCCCGCCGGGCGGCGCCGCAGAAAAGGGCGACGCAAGCCATTGGCGGTAGGCGGGCTCCGCTTCCAGCTCAGCAAACGTTTTTCCTTCCCAAGCGCCAAAGTGAAGCTCGCGCCAACGGCTGGTGCACCAATCTGCCCCGCGTCCGCCAAACAGCAAGGCGGCCGTTTCTCGACAGCGGTGAAGGTCGCTTGTAACCATGCAGTCGACCGGATACGGCCGCTCAAGCTGCAAGCGGCACAACCGATTGCGCTCCGCGGCCGCAAGCGGCGCGTCCGTCCAGCCGATATACGCCCGACGTCGGTTTTGTTCCGTCATCCCATGACGGATGAGTGTAAGAGCCAAATGACGCCCCATAGCACCGTCTCTCCTCCTTCGATCAGCGCGCCGAGCACATCACCGGTGATGCCGCCAAACTGTTTTTCCGCCCACGGCTTTGCCGCCGCCGCCAAAACGACAGCCGCTGCAGCCAGCGCCGCCCCTGTTTGCACCGAAATGGCGGTGGATGCACAAAGAAGCGAAAGCAATACAAAAGCGAGTCCAAGCGCCCAAATGGCATCACGCCATGAACTATATTCGCGAAGCGATGCAGCCATTCCTGTCGGCTTTGCCAGCTTGCCGACGGAAAGAAGCCAGGCAGCCCCGGCCCGCGACAACAGCGGAACGGCGGCGAACAGCGCCGGCGGAATGCCTGTCTGGAGCGATTCGTACAGAAACAGCCAACGAAATGACAACAAACAAATAAGCGACAACACCGCAAACGCGCCGACGCGCGGATCGGACATGATCTCTTGCCGCCGCTTGACGTCGCGGTACGAAAAAAACGCGTCGCTCACATCCATAAAGCCGTCAGCGTGCATCCCCCCGGCCATCCAAATGCCGAGCCAAAGAAGAAGAAGCGCCCAAACAAGCGGCGAGCTGAATGAAAACGTGGAAAAGAGTGCATACACTCCGGCCGAAAGCGCCCCGATCAGCGCCCCCGCAAGCGGCATACAGCGCACGAGCCAGCGGACATGGGCGGCGTTCCATGCGATCGAGCGCCGAATCGGGATCGTGGTAAACAGCTGCAGCGCCAACAACCATCCGTTCCATGCTTGCTTCATCCCGGCCACCGCCCTTTTTTCACGCGGAGAAGGCCGCATTCAACGACCGCGGCGGCCGCCGCTTCCGCGACCAACTGTTGGTGAAGCAAGCCAAGCGTTTTCATGTAGCGAAATGTGCCAGGATCATCCGGAACACCCCCGGCAAACAGCTCGTTCGATACAATCACGACCGCACGGCAGGCATCCGCCCACGCCCGCACTTCATCGAGCATGCGGCAAGCAACAGCTTGAGCGGTTGCGTCTGTTTTCCAATTTTCACCAAAGAACAGCTCGTGGGCGAGCCATGTGGTCAAGCAATCAAGCAGAACAACATCATCAGGGTGCAAGGAAGCGGCAATCTCCTGAGAAGAGAACGGGGCTTCCCACACTGTCCAATGCGCGGCCTGCGCCGCACGCCGCTCTTGATGACGGCGGATGCGCTCCGTCATTTCTTCATCCATTGCCTGCGCGGTGGCGATATAGTGAAGCCGACCGCCGCGAGAAAGCCGGATGGCGCATATTTCCGCCGCTTCACTTTTTCCGCTGCGCGCGGCGCCGCTGACAAACACCATCATCCGCTCCACCTCGCAAGCGCTTCAAGAAGCCGATCGTTTTCCACCTGCGTTTTGACCGCAAGCCGCACGTAACGTCCGTCCAGTCCAGGAAAATTCATTGTATGCCGCGGGACGATTCCTTGCTGCAATAAATAGAAAAACAAATCCTCTGTCCGTCCGGAGAGCGGACGCAGCAAGTAAAAATTGACGACCGACGGCGAGACGGCATACCGGCCGGCCGGCAGCGACCGAAACACGCGCTCCCGCTCGGCGGCGATCCGTTCTTTCGTCCACTTGACAAACGATTCCATCGCCATGAAACGAAGCGCCAATTGTTGGGCGATGCAGTTTGTGCTCCATGGCGGCTGATGCGTTTTCAGCGAAGCGATCACCGCCTCGTCGGCAGCGACATAACCAAGGCGCACGCCGGCCAGATGATGAATTTTCGTCAACGATCGAAGCACAATGAGGCGCGGATAGCGATCCAGCCAACGCATGGCTGTAAATCCGCCGCGCCAAAACGGATAGAACGCCTCATCCACCACGATATACGTCCCCGCTTGGTCCGCTGCAGCGACGAGCGAGCGGAGATCACGCTCCGGCATCACGGTTCCGGTCGGATTGTTCGGATGACAGAAAAAAACCGCGTCGCATTCCGCCGCCCATGCCGCCGCTTGGTCAATGTCGTACGAAAAACCGCGGCTTTCCTCTGCCAGCAAAGACTTGACTTCGCATCCGTAAGCAAGGCAGGCGCGCCGATACTCGGAAAACGTCGGCTCCAAGATGCCGACGCGCCGGCCGGCAAGCAGCGCGGCCAACAAATAAATCGCCTCCGCTGCCCCGTTCGTCACCAGCACTTGTCCGGGTCGAATCTGCTCCTGCTTGGCAACGAGCTCCCTGAGCGCCTTCGCTTCCGAATCCGGATACTCACCGGCCCAGCGAATCCATTCCTCGCCGTTCGGCCAAGCCGACGGCGGCAGGCGATATGGGTTCGTATTGACGCTGAAATCAATGTATTCGTCTGGAGGGGCCAATCCGCATTGCTCATACAACGCGAGCGGATTCGCCCCATGCGCCGGCCAACGCAACGATCATCCCCCCGATCCATAGCAGCAATAACGTAAAGGCGAGCACCGTTCTGATCATGATGCCGACCGCCTGGCGAATATGAACCGAGCGCAGCGGAACATCGGGATCGCCGAGTGTCGGCCGCTCAGAGACGACGCCGCCATATGTATTCGTCCCGCCCAGCTGCACCCCAAGCAATCCAGCCATCGCCGCCTCGAGCCAGCCGCTGTTCGGGCTTGGGTGGCGGCGGGCATCGCGAAACAAGATCGACAGCGCCAAACGAAGGCGGCGGCCGCCGCAAACCAACACCATCACGAGCGCCGTCAGCCGCGCCGGAATGTAGTTGAGCGCATCGTCCAGCCGGGCGGCCGCCCAGCCAAATTCGCGATACGTTTCATTTTTATAGCCGAGCATCGAATCGCACGTGTTCACTGCCCGGTACAGCATGGCAAGCGGCGCGCCGCCCAAGGCCGCGTAAAAGAGCGGAGCCGTGATGCCGTCGCTCGTATTTTCCGCCACCGTTTCGACGCAGGCGCGGGTGATGCCGGCCTCATCGAGCCGCTCGGTGTCGCGGCCAACGATCATCGACAGCGCCCGCCGCGCCTCGGGAAGATCGCCCGCTTCAAGCGGCCGGCGCACATCCTCAGCCGCTTCAGCGAGGCTTTTGGTCGCAATGGTGGTGAAAATGAGCGCCGCCTCGATCGCCACCCCCACGTATACGGACAGCGCGTAGCCCACATAAACGACCAACGCCGATACCCCGTAAACAGCGGCCAACACGACCGCCACGGCCGCCGCCCCTTTCGCCCGCCGCTTTGTTCCTTGATTCCAGCGGCGGTCAAGCCACGCAATCAGCGTTCCCATCCCGCGCACAGGGTGCGGCAGCCAGCGCGGGTCGCCAAGCAGCGCATCCAACAGCAAAGCCAACGTCATTGCCAGCAAATGCGTCATCGCCGCCCCCTCCGCCGCTTGTAGCGGTCAAGCGCCTCGATCGTCGCTTCATACACGAGCCGACCGATCGCGCGCCCGAGTTCCGTCGCCGTTCCGGCATAGGCAAACGTCCGCCCGGTTTGCGTCGCCGCCACGGCGAGCGAATCGGTCGACGTGCCGGTGGCAAGCGTCCCTGTTTCCAGGTCGCAAACCGAACAGTCGGCGAGCGCTTTTACCTTCGCTTCCGTCGCTGTCATCATCGCCTGGACAAACGCCGCTTCCGTCAGCACTCCGTCAATGACAATCACCATATTGATCGTTCCCGGCCTTGCCGCAAGCGGCTTATGCTGCCACGCCCGAGCGGCATCAACCGCATTGCCGACGCCAGCGGTCGTCATGATTGCAACCGAAAACGCTTCCCCTTCTTTCTGAAGCCANCCTATTTCTTCCAAAAGAGCGCCGAAAATCACCATATTGATCGTTCCCGGCCTTGCCGCAAGCGGCTTATGCTGCCACGCCCGAGCGGCATCAACCGCATTGCCGACGCCAGCGGTCGTCATGATTGCAACCGAAAACGCTTCCCCTTCTTTCTGAAGCCAAACGGCATCATGGACGTCAACCGCCGTCATCATGCCGATCGTTCGTTCCGGCGAAAACCCGTGCTGCTCCAAATAGCGGCGCATGTCTCCTTCCGCATCGCCGCAATCGTAATCCAACCCGACTTGGCGGTTGACAAAATGGGTCGCCCATTGAAACCCAGCGCCGATCAATGCCGAGGACAGGACGCGAAGCGGCTGGCAGGAGGCCAGAACAGCGGCGTCATCAAGAAAGGACAAACGCAGCCCGCCGGCCGACGATTCTTCTTGTTTCCCTTTCGGCACAAACGAAAACATCGGCTTTGCCGCCGCCGGATGAGCCAGACGCACAATCGGCGCGGCAAACACTTCCTCAAGCAGCGCCGGCGTCATCACATCTGTCGGCGTTCCAAGCGCCGCTGTTTTTCCTTCTTTTAACACAAGCACCCGGTCGCAATATAAGCTAGCGACGTTCATATCGTGAAAGACGGCGACGACCGTCAAATCGCGGGAGCGGGCAGCTTCCGCGAGCCGGTCCAAAAGCCGGACTTGGCCGCTCACATCCATATGGTTCGTCGGCTCATCCAGCAAGAGCAGCTGCGGCTTTTGGGCAAGCGCCCGCGCCAAATAGGCGCGCTGCCGCTCGCCGCCGCTTAGCCGCTCAAGCGGCTCATCGATTTTGTCAGCCAAGCCGACCGCACGAAGCGCTTCTTGAACCGCCGCTTCATCCTCTTTCGTCCACGTCGGAAACAAGCCGCGCTGATGGGCGTAGCGGCCGAGCGCCACCGTTTCTCTCACCGTATAGCCGGGCGCCGCCTCCGCCGTCTGCGGCAGGACAGCGGCAAACCGCGCCCATTGCTTCGCAGACAGCGCCAAAAGCGGCTGGCCATGAATCTTGATCTCACCGCTGGCAAGCGGAAGCTCTTTGCAAATGAGTTTCAGCAGCGTCGTTTTTCCGCTGCCGTTCGGCCCGACGATGCCAAACAGCTCCCCTTTTTCCACGGAAAACGTCACACGATCAAGCACTTGCTTTGGTCCATACCGATGCGATACGGCCCGCACCTCAAGCATCATCATCCCATCTTTCGCTTCATTTTTCGGAAAAACAAGACGGCAAATAGCGGGGCGCCGATCAGCGCGGTGATGACGCCGATCGGCAGTTCGCGCGGTTCAATGATCGTCCGCGCCGCCACATCGGCAAGCACAAGAAACGCACCGCCATACAAGAGAGACAGCGGCAGCAGCACCCGATAGTTTGGCCCGCACACAAGCCGAACCATATGCGGAACAACGAGCCCAACAAAACCGATCGTCCCGGACACCGACACCGCCGCGCCGGTGAGCAGCGCCGCCGCCGTCAAAATGATGACTTTTCGGCGCGTAACATCAACGCCGACATGAAGCGCCGCCGCCTCGCCAAAAGCAAACGCGTTCAACTCGCGGCCGTTGGCGAGAAGCACCGCCGCGCCGATGAGAAAAAACGGCAACAAAAGCCCGCTGTATTTCCAGCCGCGCATCGCGACGCTTCCCATCAGCCATGAGATGATTTGCCGCAATTCTTCCCCGGTCAAAGCGATCATCAGTGAAATGAAGGCGCTGAAAAACGCGCCGAAGATAATGCCGGCTAAAATGATCGTCTCAACCGACAGCTGCGGCTCAACCGCGCGAGTGAACGCCAAAACGGCGACAAGCGTCGCCATGCCGCATAAAATGCTCACGATCGGCAGCGTGAACGTGCCAAAGAGCGGCCATTGCCAGCCGAGAAAGATGACGAGCACCGCCCCGACCGAGGCGCCGGACGAGACGCCGAGCGTGTACGGATCGGCGAGCGCATTTTTCAGCAACCCTTGGAACGCCGCGCCAGCCAGCGCCAATGACGCCCCGACCAAAAAAGCGAGCACGACGCGCGGCAAGCGGATCGCCATCACGATCGGCACCCAATCGGCCGGAATGTCAGACGGAAGCGGCATACCAAACCATTCGGACGCAAGAATGCGAACAATAGAAGAAAAGGGAATCGACAGCGATCCTGTCGATATCCCTACGAGCAACGATAACATGGCCGCCGTGACGGCCAATATATACATCCACGTTTTACTTGAACACATCCGGGTAAACGGCTTTGGCAAGTTCCTCGACCCCTTCGACAAGGCGCGGACCCGGGCGGCTTACTAAGTCGGTGTTGACGTCATACACCCGCTTGTTTTTCACCGCCGGCACGTCTTTCCAAGCAGCGCGCGCAAACACTTGCTTCGCTCCGCCGTATGTCGTGATGATCACATCCGGCTTATAGGCCACTGCTTTTTCTTCCGTCACCATCGGCCAGCCTTCCAAGCTGCCGGCGACGTTTTTCGCTGAAATCACTTGAAGCATCTCATCCATAAACGTCCCTTTGCCGGCCGTATACAGCTGCGGCGGCGGCGACACTTCAATCCAGACGTTCGCTTGTTTGTCCGCCGGGATTTGTTTCGCTTTTTCTTGAATTTGCGCAAGCTTCTCTTTCATCTCATCAATCACTTGCTTCGCTTTGTCCGACGCCCCGGTCGCTTTGCCGATCAATTCGATGGACGCATACACATCGTCGAACGACTTCGCGTCATTCACGACAAGCACGGTGATGCCGGCGTCTTTCAATTGCTTGAGGCCATCGCGCGAGTTATGGGCGCTTGACGCGTGGGCCAAGACAAGATCCGGTTTGAGCGAAATGATTTTCTCGACGTTGAATTCCATGCCGCCGATTTTCGTTTTCGTTTTGACGTCTTCCGGGTAATTGTCAAAATCGCTGACGCCGACGATCTTATCGCCCAACCCCAACGCATAGGCGATTTCCGTATTGCTTGGGATGAGTGAGACGATCTTTTTCGGTTCCGCTTTGATCGTGACATCCTCGCCAAGCCCGTCTTTCACCGTCACCGGAAACGCCGCTTGTTCCGTTTTCGGTTCTTCTTTTTTCGCTGGCTGGGCGTTGCTATTGGCTCCACCGCTGCAGCCGACCAGCACGGCGGCCAGAAGGAAGAACACCGCCACCACCGCCGGCCATGTCCAACGTTTCATCCGTCATTCCCCCTTCAGTGATGTATGTACAATAAAAAACGCCCATTCCGCCTAAATCTGGGAATGAGCGCGAAACAGACCGCCAATGGGCACAACAATGCCCTATGCGACTGTTTCCGCGTCTCACCCCCCGAAGATTCGGAAACTGCGGCAAGCAAGGCAGGTCTACTGGCTCATGCTTCATCCTACTCTGAAGCCTTCCCGTACGGAAAACAGCGCAAGCCATCCGTCCGTACAGTGGCGATTTCATTTCGTCCGCATTGACAGTTGCGGGGACAGCTCCGGATTCCCACCGGATTCCCTATTAAGCCTTTTCGGCGCCTTGCTGCGAGTTGATTTAGTTATCGGATATGGACATTTTTATATTAAAGCAAGGCCTGGCATTTGACAACTGTGAATTTACAGTGGGCTGGCGGCAGGCGGTCATCGATCACTTTTGCGGTCAGGCAGCTCGGCTCCAGTGTCCGTGTTTTGTACGGAACGCCGCATGCGCCGTTGCATCGAGCTCCGCGATGTCAAATGCCGCCATGTTGCCTATTCATCGATTCCCACAAACCTCATCTTTTGAGTTTCTTCCGGCTGCGGAGAAACGTTCCTTTTCCATATGTCGCTAAAAAAATTAGGAAAGACGCCCCACCTCTGGCACGGCGTCTTTCCCCGATACAACCTTCATCTCGTCACTGTTGAATATATTTGTCAAACACAAACCCGAAATCCTTCACCGTATAGTTCTTTTTCGCTTCCGTCAGCCAGCAAAAAGCGTATTCATTCACGGCCTGAAAATCCGCCGACACATTGACGCCGTCGCCGCGCATGTTGGCAAACACCTTGACCGCCAGTTCCAAACTCCGCTCAGCATAGTGGAATTTCATTTCGTTTTCATGGCAAATCTCCGCGATCGCCAGCAGCGATTTATACAAATCTTTCAATTCCTCAATATGCTTTTTATGCACATCAATCGAATAGCAGTGCGACCCGATTTTAAATTTGATTTCCGCGTCCAAGTCGACCGTCCCGGCTGTTTCGAGCGACACGTCGGAAATCGGATGCTTATAGTAATCGTAGCGGCGCAGCGTCCGTTTTTTGCTCGCAGCGCTCGTGCCGTCCAGATGAATGAGCGCGCGGTTGGTGAAGCAATACTCATCCGATTTCGATTTGATAAGAAAATAGATTTTTTCTCCATCCTCGTGCATCACATAATCATCGGCATCTACTTTGTCATAGTCTTTCGGTTGAATAACCGAGCCGATGTCGCTTAGCCCAAGCACATCGGCGGCGACTTTTCCAAACATGCTCATGTTCGCCCGGCTCCTTCCATGTTTTATCGGCGCCCGCCTATTGCGGATGAACGGTGTTTTGCCTTAACAAGGCGCCGTACTCTCATTCGTAATACGTCGCGATCGAAAAAATGTTTCATCGTCGGCAAAAAACGAAAGACCCAACGCCTTTTATGACGGCGTCAGGCCTTACAAGCAACTACAGTTCCCCGCTTAGACGGGAGTCTTTGTTCGTGAGTCGCAAAAAGACCAGATAAACGAGTCCAATCGCGATCCAAATCAATCCTAGCTTTTTGCTGAGCGGGTCCAGATTCATCCATACATAGCCGATGATAACAAAACCGATGAGCGGAAACAAGAGATGATTAATATAATCGTTACTCTTTTGTTTGCGCAAGAAATAGTTCATCACCGACACATGCAAAAAGAGGAAAGCCGTCAGGGCGCCAAAGTTGACAAGCGAAGCGAGTTTATCAATTTGTGAGGCGAACACCGTCGTGACAATGAGCGAAATCACAGCGACAAGCAATGTGCTGACGTATGGCGTTTGAAATTTCGGATGCACTTTAGCCAGCACACTGGGCAGTTTACGGTCGCGACCCATGCTGTACAAAATGCGGGAGATGGCTGCTTGGGCGACGAGCGCGTTCGCGATCCCCCACGAAAGCGCGGTGGCGACGATCGTTGTCCATTTCAGCCATGGTCCGCCTGCCAGCTCCGCAATCTGATAAAACGCCACGTCCGCGTTTTTAAACGTCGTATAATCAGGCCAAATGAGAGCGGCGACCCATGTTTGCACGATGAAAAGCGCACCGACAACGAGCAAAGCGAAAATGATCGCTTTGCCGATCGATGATTTCCCGTCCCTTGTTTCCTCAGCCAGCGTCGACACCGCATCAAAACCAAGGAAGCTCAAGACGGCCACCGACACCGCCCCCATCACCGTCTCCGCGCTGAAATGATTAGGATCGTACAGCGGTTTGAACGTAAACTGCGCTCCATTGACACCTTTTATAATCGCAATAATTCCTGTGATCACAAACACTGCAAGGACGATGAGCTCTAAAACAACAATCACTTTGTTCGCTTTGGCCGTCATCTCGATCCCGAGAATATTAATGACCGTATTCATGGCAATAAACAGAACGAGCCACACGGAAATCGGCACTTGCGGCACAATATCGGCTAAGGCAGCAGCGCTGACCAAATAGAGAAGAGCCGGAACGAAAATGTAATCAAGCAAAATGACCCAGCCTGCCATAAAACCGACATATTCATTCATTCCCCGCTGGGCGTAGGAATACACGGAACCAGCGATTGGAAACGCCTCGGCCATTCTGGCGTAGCTCAAGGCGGTGAAAATCATCCCCACCATTCCGATTAAGTATGCTAAGGCGACCATCCCTTTTGACCCTTGCGCTACATACCCGTAAATGCCGAAAGGAGCGATCGGCACCATGAACACCATTCCGTAAATCAACAAATCAACAAATGTGAGCGACCGTTTTAATTCCTGTTTATAACCAAGCGACTCGACCGATGTGTTCGTTTCAAGTTGCGCCATCGCCGTTCCCTCCTCAATCCTCAAACAGGCGGATGCCATACGCTTCAAGCACAAATCGCGGTACAAAGAAACGCGCCGTGACGAGCGGGTCAACGACTTGGCTGATTTGTGTCTGACCGGCAGCGCTAAGCACCATCGTCAAATGGTTCAGCGTCAACGGAGTGTGCGGCAACAGCAAATTAACCATTTCCTCAACCGACTGTTTGACCGCCTCATCCAACGTTTTGGCCGAGACGATCGTCGCAATGCCATCATCGTTTTGCAACAGTGGATGGTTAAGCGAATATCCTTTCATCACCCGGACGGTGACCGTCACTTCCCCCGAAATTTCGATACCAGACACGCCGATTTCGCCGTCCCCCATCGCCGCATGCAAATCGCCTAATGCGAACAACGCCCCTTTGACAAAAACCGGGAAGTAAACGGTTGCCCCTGTTGTAATGAGCTTTGTATCCATATTGCCGCCATGCGGCCCGGGCGTCCCGCACGACACATCCTCACCGCTCGGCGCTACCCCGATGACGCCAATCATTGGATTTAATGGAATAGAAAGATGCTCGTCAAATACGGCCCGGTTTTCTTCTACTGGAATCATTTTTGCCTCAAACTGCGGAATCCGGTCGCCAAGCACCCCGAGCCCTGGGCCGACAGCCATGACCCCCTGTCCTTTGAGGCGAATCTGTTCAATTTTTACCGCTAAAATGTCACCGGGTTCCGCCCCTTCAATATAGATCGGTCCGGTCGCCGGATTGATATGATTCCAATCGATCGAGTCAAACGGCGTTTCGCTTGAAGTAATTTGATTTTGGAAACAGTCGTACGTTTCGATGACAAACGTTTCCCCTGACTGGACTGTTCGAACCGGTTGGTGGTTTTTGCTAAATGAATAAATGGCCGTTGTGCATGGAACAAATGACATGTCCGCTTTCCTCCCTTTCGTTTTTGTCTCATTATAACAGGGAGCAAACAAACTGTTTTGCATTTTTTTGATTCATTTTTGTTACTTCTTTATTTTTTGAATTAATCGATAAATCTGAGTAAACAAGAAACCGCCAATCCCATTCCATGCTATGGCCTCCAGCACATTATGGCGCATTCCCCATCGCCAGGCGATAGCAAACAAACATACCCATCCGATCATGCCTATAACCCCCATCGGTTTCTCTCCTGTCCGTAAAGCAGCCAACCCAAAACACGAGGAGGCAAGCAAGGCGGTCGAAAACATGACCATCCGCATCGGAAGAAGAGGAGCAATAAAAAAGAGGGCTAGTACAAGCAAAAAAGAGATGACATATGTCCATGAGAGATGCCTGCTCCACCTGTGCCAAAAAATTTGCACAACGGAATGCAAGGAAAGGGATAAGCTGAGTGACAACGCCGCCAGCAAGGCAATAGTAAGCGGCCAAGCAATCAAGACAGAAGAATGAAGCAGCCACCGTTTCAGTATGGCGGCAGTCGAAGCGGCCGCCGCATACGGGACGCATAAGGCTGCAACGGCCAACGGAAGCGGAGCAAGGCAAAACGCGGCCATAGAAAACGTCAGCGCAACGCGTTCTTTTTTCAATATTGATGCAATATCCCATACATACTCGTCGGCCAACCATTGCCCGGCAGCCGCCGCCAGCACAGCCCAAAACAACACGAACAACGAAACCATGTTCACATCGAGGGAAGCTGGGACAGTGCGTACAATCATCTCATATTGCCGCGCCACACCGCCCGTTAGATAATAGGCAAACGGAACCATTCCCATCACTATATAAACAATGTATAGCAGAACCGTTCCGATTTTCCGCATCCCCAACCAACCGGCGAGCACGGTAAACACGTACACATAGACGAACCAAATGAATAAAAAAGTCGGAGAAAAACGAAAGAGTTGCTGCAACAAATAGGCACATAACACGACAACGGTAAGCAGCCGGCCGATCGAAAGAAGGCGAACAAAAAACCGAAAGAAAAACAAAGCCCGCGCCGTAAAACAGCAGTCCGGCCAGCGATCCCCTTCCTTTGTTAGGGAACGATAGCGCACGGCCGCTGCTGAACGCCAAAGCACAAAAACGGCGGCCCATACCGCCATAGCCGTCACCACCCCCGCCGCCACTCCGCCATGAATAAAAGCATAGCATCCAAACAACAGCAGCTCCCCGGATGCAAAACGCAGTAACAGAGCATTGACCCCCTTGCTTAATCCAAGCGCCTCCGCTCCGATAAAACTGTGGCGACCAATATGCGGCACAGCAGCAAGCAGCAGTACGCATGCCATGAATAAAAGCATATACCAGTCCATTATCCATTGGTCTCCTTATACTTCGTAGGCGGGATGCCGACATATTTTCGAAACAAATGACTGAAATGATGTTGACTAGAAAATCCTGTCTCCTCAGCAATGCGTGCCATGGACCCCGCTTAGATAGTTGCTTGTATGCGCCCATTCTTGTTTGAACGGAATAAGCGGCTGTTTCGTCTCATAGCTATCACGCAAAAACAGCGCAAAATGCTCCATTCCCCGAATCATTTCTTCATTTTTTCCTAAGCGCGCCAAGGATAAGAAAGCGTTCAACGCATTGAAAAAGAAATGCGGTCGGATTTGTTGATGGAGCTGCATATACTTGCTTTCTTGAAGTTCTTTTTCCAATCGAAGGCGCGCATGTTCCAACTGCCAATAATCCACTTCTTTTTCTGCTACCCCCAACAGCGCCAACACTGTCAACGATACAAGCGGCAACAATACGCTGAAAATGAGAATGAGATGAAATAATGGCTCGGCAATCATCATATTCTCCCCGCCACTCGCAATGCTTTCCCATTTGTTTTTTCATTTTATCACAAATTTGTTCTTTCATTTGATCACAAAATAAATAGAGGCGGCGGTACAAGGCAAATGTTTCCCACATCCGCAAACTTATTTTTCCATCATCTTGGCTCCCATCCTATCCTCTCCCGGCAAAAAAACGCCCCAAAAGCGAATGCTTTTGGGACCGACTGATCATATTCCACTTTATCTCAACGGCGATCTTGCCATGCGAATATACGTATGGCGTCTGCCGCGAATGGCGATCGAATACGCCATAATATTCTCTGGAACAGCGATGCCATGATAGCCAGCGTCGCCGATATGATGTAGATCCGCCCCAGCCATTTTGCTTGCAAGCGCGATTTGACGAATCGTACTCTCGTCAGCTCCTTCTTGGCTTGTGCCGATCGTCAGCATCGCAAGCGCCCCATGTTCATGCGCCACCTGAACAAGCTTCTCTGTCTTGTCTAATGTCACCCCCGGCACCGTTCCAGGAGCCGGCATCAAAACGACATCCGCACCAGCGTGAATGAAACGCACCACCACTTCTTCCGATACGATCCCGCTTCCCGCTTCATCGGCAACGCCTGCCGCGTGCATTTTCCCAGCCATCACGAGAGCATCCTCGCCTAAAATGGACCGCGCCGTTTCGATGGCTTTCACAATCTCATCATTCGTCACGCCTGTTTTCGGGTTTCCGGTTAGGCAAACAAAATCAAATCCTAGCTGTTTTGCTTGTTGCAGCGACTCGGCCGTTGCCATTCTCCCTTTTGGCAGCGTCGCAAGCTCCTCAAGCTGTTTTGCATTTGGGTCAACCGGCTCCAAATTGACGCCAACCGGGCGCCCTGTCAACTGCTTTAACCGTTCCACCATTTGATTCGGTTCGTTCGTGTCCAACCCGTTCACAACCGGCCGGAACACATCGAACCAATTCAACAACAGCAAATCCGCCCCAAACGCCGTGGCCAGTTCAGCGTTGGTGACCGCCGGATACAGCGGCGCGAATTCCCCGACGACTTCCGCGACGATCACCCTGCCTTCTGACGCTTGAATCGATTGTTTTAACTGTTTTCCTGTCATCCGACGAAAATCGGAGGCGTTGCAATCCAACAGCCGCTTCACCGGAGCTCCCCCTTTCTGGCGTCCCTTAAAAGAACGGCTTCGTTGTTCCTTATTTTCTCATAGCGTTGGCCAGAAATTCGACATCCGTGCCAACGACCACTTGCAAATCCGTTTGGTTGAGGCGAAGCACGCCTTTCGCTCCCAAACGTTTCAATTCTGCTTCGTTGACTTTTGACATGTCTTTCACTTTTAGGCGCAAGCGTGTGACACAATTGTCAATTTGCGCGAGATTATCTTTTCCTCCTAACGCCTCGATATATTTTGCAGCAAGGTCCTCGTATTTGACGCCCAACTGCGCCGCACCGCTGTCGGCAAACTCTCCCTCTACCTCATCTTCACGCCCCGGCGTTTTCAAATCGAGCTTCGTAATGAGGAAATAGAAGACGACGAAATAGACGACAGCATATACAAGACCTTGAACAATCAACAAATACGGTTTTTTCGCAATGCCGTAGTTTAAGAAAAAGTCAATCGCCCCGGCCGAGAACGTAAACCCGTGGTGGATGTCAAGCATTGTCGCCACTGCGAGCGACAAGCCGGTCAACACGGCATGGACAACGTAGAGCAATGGCGATAAAAACATGAATAGAAACTCAATTGGCTCCGTAATCCCGGTTAAAAACGACGTCAACGCCACGCCAAGGAGCGCGCCGGCGACCGCTTTGCGACGCTCTTTTTTCGCCGCCGCGATCATCGCCAGCGCTGCCGCGGGCAGGCCAAACATCATGATCGGGAAGAAGCCGGCCATAAAAATGCCCGCATCCGGGTCGCCGGCGAAAAAGCGGCTTAAATCGCCCGTTTTTCCGTTATACTCGCCAAACACAAACCAGACGAAGCTGTTTAACACATGGTGCAATCCGACTGGAATGAGCAACCGGTTGAGGAACCCGAAAATGCCGACGCCAACCGCCCCGGCACCAACGATCCAATGGCCGACCGCGTTGATGCCATCTTGAATCGGCGGCCATACATAGCCAAAAATCAAGGCAAGCACGAGCATGACAAGCGATGTCACGATCGGCACAAACCGCCGTCCGCCGAAGAAGCCTAGCCAGTCGGGCAACTTGATATCATGGTAACGGTTGTATAAAAGCCCGGCGATCACTCCGGAGATGATGCCGCCTAATACGGACATATTGATGTCTTTATCAATCGCGGCGGCCCCTTTTGTCAAGACAAAGTAGCCGATCGCCCCAGCAAGCGCCGCCGCGCCGTTGCCGTCTTTCGAAAAACCGATGGCCACGCCGATGGCGAAAATGAGCGCTAAATTGGAAAACACTGCATCGCCTGCGGCTGCGATAAACGGAATATTCAATAAATCAGGCTGACCGAGCCGAAGCAACAATCCTGCCGCCGGCAAAACGGCAATCGGCAGCATTAATGCTTTTCCAAGCCGCTGTAAAAAGCCTAACATCATGATCCTCCCCTTTTCATCTCAATCATAAATTTGTACCGGTCGCCGCGGTACACCGATTTGACGACTTCAAGCGGCCGACCGTCGACAAGGTGCGTGCGGCGCTCAAGCAATAGCACCGGAGCCCCTTCTTTCATCTTCAGATGCTCCGCCTCCACCTTGCGGGCGACAGATGCTTCCAATGTTTGAACAGCGGAGCCGATGATCATCCCTTTTTCTTTTTCGATAAATTCATAGACGGAACCGCTTACAACATCACGCGTCAGTCCGGGGACGAGATTGACCGGAATGTACAGCGTCTCCAACGCCATCGGCAAGCCGTCGGCCAACCGAAGGCGGCGGACTTCGTAAAGGTCATCGCCTTCCGTGACGCCAAGCCCTTCAGCGAGTTTCTCGGAAGCTGGAACCATCTCAAAGCTGAGGACGATCGTGCCGGGCTCCATGCCGCGCGCCCGCATATCTTCGGAAAAGCTCGTCAGCCCTTTCAGCGGCTGCTCGATTTTTTGGGCGGCGACAAATGTTCCTTTCCCGCGCCGGCGGATGAGATAGCCATCGTTCACTAAATTGTTGACCGCCTGCCGAACGGTCATCCGGCTGATGTCATACATTTCCGCCAACTCGCGCTCAGACGGGATCATTTCGCCCGGCTGCCACTCCCCTTTTTCGATCTTTTCTTTCATATATTGCTCGAGCTGATAGTAAATCGGAATCGGCGACTGTTTATCGATCACGGCGCATCCACCCGCCGCTTTTCCTTTGGGATGAGCGAGAGCGCCTCGCAGTCGGCGATGATCGTCACGTCCGGATGAAGGTGAAGCGCTGAAGCCGGCAAGTCCGGTGTGACAACGCCTTCGAGAAGCCGGGCCATGGCGTCCGCTTTTTCCTCCCCTGACGCCAACAGCACGATGCGGCGGCTGCGCAAAATGGTCGCAATTCCCATCGTAATGGCATAGCGCGGCACGTCATCAAGCGATGGAAAAAAGCGGGCGTTCGCTTCCCGTGTCAGCTCGGTCAGCTCGACGACGTGGGTGGCTGTCGAAAACGGCGTTCCTGGCTCGTTAAAGCCGATATGGCCGTTGCGGCCGATGCCCAACAGCTGCAAATCGATGCCGCCCAATTCATCGATGAGCCGCTCGTAACGGCGGCATTCTTCGTCAAGATCAGCGGCCAAGCCATCCGGCACATGCGTCTCGTGAAGCGGGATGTCCAATTGGGCAAACAAATGCTGATTCATATAATAGCGATAGCTGTTCGGATGATCCGGGCCAAGGCCTACGTATTCATCCAAATTGACCGTGCGCACGAGCCGATACGATGTCCCATGCTGCCGATGATCGGCGGCCAATTCGCGGTACACACCGAGCACGGTCGAGCCGGTCGCCAAGCCGAGAACGGCGTTCGGCTTTTCCTTGACTTGTTTGATGATGATGTCCGCCGCCTGACGGCTCATCTCTGCGTAGTCAGCAACTTTCAAAAGCTTCATGGCCATCGCTCTCCACTCCTTTCATCCGGCTTGCGATAGGCAAGGGCGCCGCGGCAAAACGTCATCATGACTTCATATCGTTCATTCAAAACGACGACATCGGCGTCTTTGCCGGGCCGCAAGCTGCCTTTCCGATCAAGCAAGCCAAGCTGTTTCGCCGGATTCCAGCTCGCCATGCGGATCACCTCTTCAAGCGTGCAGCCAGTATAATCGAGCACACGGCGGATGGCCTCGCCAAGCTTGAGCACGCTTCCCGCCAGCGTGCCGTCGGCAAGCCGCGCCTCTTGGCCCCGAACAGTCACCTCTTGGCCGCCAAGTTCATACCGCCCATCACCTAGACATTTCGCCCGCATGGCATCGGTGATTAATATGAGCCCATCGCTTCCTTTATTCCGGTAAGCGAAGCGGACCATCGGCGGCGCAACGTGCAACCCGTCGGCGATCAGCTCGCACATCACTTCTTCAAACATAAGCACAGCACCGGCGACACCCGGTTCACGGTGATGGATGCCGCGCATCCCATTGAACAGGTGGGTCGCATGCGTCACCCCTGCATGGACCGCCGCTTTTACTTCGTCGTAAACGGCATCGGAATGGCCGATCGAAGCGATCACACCCGTCTGTTTCAAGTAGGCGGCAAGTTCCAGCCCCCCGTTCCGCTCTGGGGCAAGCGTGACAAGGCGGATATGGCCGCCCGCCGCCTTTTGCCAGTGCTGGAACAGTGAGATGTCCGGATCGGCGAGATGGCGCGGGTGCTGCGCTCCGGCGCGCTTCGGCGACAAAAACGGTCCTTCCAGATGAACACCGAGCACTTCGGCCGCTCCCGGCCTGTTCGCCTCCGCCATATAGCGAGCGACGTTGCGAAGCGCGGCTTCGATTTGTTCGCTTGGCGCTGTCATCGTCGTCGCCAAAAAGCTCGTCGTCCCTTCCGCCGGCAAGGCGTTGGCCATCTTGTAAAGCGCCTCCGGGGTCGCATCCATGACATCCGCCCCAGCCGCCCCATGAATATGGACGTCGATGAATCCCGGCACGATGAAAAACCGTGAGGAAAGCTCGATCACTTCCGCCCCTGCATCAGTTGGGCATGACGACATCGGCCCGATCGCGGCCACTTTTTCCCCTTCGATCAGCACATACCCTTGTTCAATGTTTCCTGTTTCTGCATACACCTCGGCATTTTTCAATATCCACCGCTTCATCGCGATTCCCCACTTTCTGTCTCTCATTATAACATTATATATTCTAGTTGTCTATACCACTAAAACAAATCCGTCAACCAGTTCGCTTCAGTATGAAAGAAGCAGGGAAGCCGTGGCTTCCCCGCTCTTCCAAACGGCGCTACGCTCCTTTCGGTCCGCGGGCCGGCAAATAAAACGAAAACGTCGTTCCTTCGTTCAGTTTGCTGTGAACGGTAATGAGCCCTTTATGCGCTTCGACGATGTTTTTGGCGATGGCAAGGCCTAACCCGGTGCCGGAACGGCCGCGCGTGCGCGCTTTATCGGCTTTGTAAAACCGTTCAAACACAAACGGCAAATCCTCTTCGGGAATGCCGGAACCAGAGTCTTGGACATGGATCGTCACGCCGTCGCCGCTTGGTTCGATGATGAGGCGAACTGTGCCGCCCGATTCCGTATGGCGGATGGCGTTGTCAATTAAGTTCGTCAGCACCTGTTCGATCCGATCCGGATCGAGAGCGATTTCGATGTCCCGATCGCGAAACTCGGCTGTCAGCTCAATCTGCTTTTCTTTCGCCAGCCCGTAAAACTTGCGGATCACCCGCTCGATGTAAGGAACAAGCTTGACTTGTTCGTACTCTAGCTCGATATGGCCAGCTTCCATGCGCGCCAAGTCAAGCAGATCGTTAACAAGGCGGCCCATGCGCAGCGACTCGTCATAAATGACTTTCGCCATCTCTTTCTTCTCTTTTTCGCTCGCCGCGATATCGTCGATGATCGCCTCGCTGTAGCCTTGGAGCATGGCAATCGGCGTGCGCAATTCGTGCGAAACGTTGGCGATAAAGTCTTTGCGCAGCTTGTCAAGCCGCCGCTCTTCGGTCATGTCGCGCAAAACAGCCACCGCGCCGCGCACCATCGTTTTGCCGTACAGCGGCGTCATTAAAATAACCCACGTCCGCCCCTGCAGCGTCACTTCGGTCGATTGCTCCTTCTCCTCGCGAACGACGCGGGCAAACAGCTCTTTCACTTGCGGCGGCAACGGCGCCATCGCTTCCGCGTCGTTCCCTTGCTCAAAATACCACGCCTGCAAAAACCGCTCAGCCGGCGGGTTCGTAATCAAAATTTCCCCGTCGCGGTTAAACGTAATGACGCCATCGGCCATGCTGCTTAAAATGCTGGCGAGCTGTTCTTTTTCCTGGTTTAAGGCGTTGATGTTAAACTGCAGACGCCGTCCCATTTGGTTGAACGCCATCGCCAGCCCACCGATCTCATCGTTCGTTAAAATCGGCACTTTCATATCGAAATGGCCCCGCGCCATTTCGAACGCGGCTTGCCGCATTTTCCGGAGCGGAGCGGTGATGCGCGTCGACAAGAAAAAGGCAAAAAACGTCGTCATGACAATGGCGATAAACGCGGCGAGAAAAATTAACTCTTTCGTCCGCTCCGTCGCGTCGGCGATCGCCTCGAGCGACTGATAGATAAACACAGCTCCTCGGCTGCCATCCGGCATCGACATCGGCACGCCGACAATGATCATATCACGGGGCAGCTTTTCTTTTGGATGCCGCTCCGGCATATACAAACGCTTTTTCACCGTTTTCCCATCTGTCAGCACACGCCGCAAGTCCCGATCTTGGCGAATCGACGACAGCGGCATATTGTCCAACCCAGCATCGCCAGGCGAATACCAATAGTGCGAGTCATCGGCGACGATGACGGCTTTCGTTCGATTGTCCACAAGCGTCCAAGCGATCGAGCGGGCAAGCTGCTCGTCGCGGTAATCGTGCATCACCTCGGCCACTTTTGTCGCCAGGCGGGTCAAGTCGTTTTCCGCTTCCTGCACATAATAATCTTCCAAAAATTTAATAAGCAAAATGCTTAAAATAAACAGCACGCACGAAACGAGCAACAAAATCGTAAACCATAGCTTGCCGACGACGCTGCGAAACAGCCACATTAGTCGCTCACTGCCTCAAATTTGTAGCCGACGCCCCAGACGGTGACGATCATTTTTCCCGCCTGCGGCGACGCTTTATTCAACTTTTCGCGCAACCGTTTAATGTGGGTGTCGACCGTGCGCAAGTCGCCGAAAAACTCGTAATGCCATACTTCTTTGAGCAGCTGTTCGCGGTCGAACACTTTGTCGGGCGAGCGGGCCAGAAAGAGAAGCAGCTCATATTCTTTCGGCGTTAAGCTGACTTCCTTGCCGTCGACCGTCACCCGGTGGGCATCGTTGTCAATCGTCAAATGCGGAAACACAAGCACGTCTTTCGCCGTCGTCTCCACCGGCGCGTAGGCGGCGTTCGCCGCGCGGCGCAACAGCGCTTTTACGCGCAGCACGACTTCGCGCGGACTGAACGGCTTGACAATGTAATCATCCGTGCCGACTTCAAACCCTTGCACGCGGTTGGATTCTTCGCCTTTTGCCGTCAACATCATAATCGGCGTCGTTTTTTGCGCGCGGATTTCTTTGCACACCTCAATTCCATCTTTGCCCGGCAGCATCAGATCGAGCAAAATGACATCATAATCATTCGTCAACGCCTTCTCCAACGCTTCATTGCCGTCACCGGCCTCATCGATCACATAGTTTTCCCGCTCCAAATACATTTTCAAGAGCCGCCGGATGCGCTCTTCATCGTCAACCACTAAAATACGGACGGTTTTTTCTTGTTTTTCCAATGCTTTGCACCCTCCCATCATCAATGGAAATACTCCCTATTTTCTAGTTTACCGAAAAACCGGATGCTCGCCAACAGAGCATCCGGTTGTTTTCCATTATGTTCCGGCGTACGAGTGCAATCCCGCAATGACGAGGTTGACCGCCACTAAGTTAAACATAATAATGGCAAAGCCGATGACGGCGAGCCATGCCGACTTTTCACCATGCCAGCCTTTTGACAAACGAAGGTGCAAAAAGGCAGCGTAAAACAGCCAAGTGATAAGCGCCCATACTTCTTTCGGGTCCCAGCCCCAAAAACGCGTCCAGGCGATTTGCGCCCAAATCATCGCGAAAATGAGCGCCCCGAGCGTAAACACCGGAAAGCCGATCGCCACCGCCCGATAGCTGATCTCATCGGTCAAATCCAAGTTAACGTTCTTCACGAGCGGCTTGAGCGCGGCGGCAACGCGCTTGCGCAAGAGAAGCCGAAGCATGATGTACAGCGCCGTTCCGGCTATGAGCGACCAGATGACCGTATTGAGCTTTCTTGCATTGATGATCGCCGGCATCTCAACAAGCGGCTCCATGCGGCCGGCGCTTTCTTTCATAAGCTCCCCTTTGTGCGGCCCAACGAGCGCCGGCATATCGTAGATGACCTCAACCGTCTGCTTGTTTTTGTCCACCCACGTGAACTTCGCTTCATACCCAGAAAGACCGAACGCTGTCGAAACGATGACAAAGCCGAGCGTGGTAATTAAGCAAAACATGACCACTTCGAGCCAAAACGTCCGTTTCGACGGCTTCGATTGATCGACGACGCGAATCAAATAGATGAGCCCAGCGACAAAGCTGATGGCCAAAATCGCTTCACCAGCCGCCGCCGTCGTCACATGGATGTGCAGCCAATCGCTTTGCAAGGCGGGAATGAGCGGCGAAATTTCCCGCGGAAACATGCTTGCGTAAGCAATCACAAGCAACGCGACCGGCAGCGCAAACAAGCCGAGCACACTCAGCCGGTAAATGAAATAAATAATAATGAAAGCAGCAACCAGCATCATGCCGAAAAAGGTCGTAAACTCGAACAAGTTGCTCACGGGCGCGTGCCCGGCGGCGATCCAGCGCGTCACAAAATAGCCGACTTGGGCGAGAAAGCCGATGATCGTCACGGAGATGCCAAGCTGCGACCAACGATCCTTCTCTTGCCGTTCTTTTCGCTTGTCGCGAATGGCTCCGCCAAAAAAGAACGTGCCGATTAAATATAGAACGAACGCGATATATAGCAACGTGCTGCTAAGCTGTACCATGTCCATGGACTTGTCCCCCTTGTCCGGCTTTTTTGTCGTTTTCGAGCTGATCAGCCGGCATCATGACGCCGGTGCCGTCAAGCAAACGGCGCAGCTCGTTTTTCAAGCCGAACCAGTTTTTATTCGTGTGCGCGGCAATCCATAGCTCACCGTTTACCCGCTGCACCCAAATGCGGCGGTGGTTCCAATACATCCCTTGGATGAGCCCGATCATGAAAATCGCGCCGCCTACCCCTAAAATCCAAAGCGTAAAGTCGCGGCGGACGGTCAAACCGGAGACATTGCGGGTTTGAAGCCCCGCGAACGCCATTTTGTATTTGTTGTTGCCAAACGGTTCGATCGTCTGCTGGATGGCGACAAAGCTTACTTCCCCTTTCGGACGGTCCGGCGCGTACATTTTGAACACGAACGCCGGATTGTTCGGCACGCGCGACTTCGTTGACGGATTGCCGTCTTCATCAAACTCAAAATCAGGAAAATAGCTTAATAGCTCAACGCGATACCCATGTCCGAGATTGTACGACTCTTTCGGATCATACAAGTCGACCGTCACCGTGCCGAACGTTTCCCCCGACTGCTTGTCCGCCAACTGAAATGACATCGCTTTCGGCTCATTCAAGCGGAAATCGACTTGGTAGAGCGCATAATGGTCGAACTCCAGCGGCTCGTTGACGCGAATCGGATACTCCTTCACTTTTTCAAGCTTCGGCTTGGCGCCGGGGATCACAGGACCGACACGCTTATACAACACGACGTTTGTTTGATAGTTTTTGGCGATCATCCCGTTGCCGACGCGGTCGATGGCAGCGTTGAACACTTCGTTGTCTTTGCCTTTCTCATATGTTTCAAAAATAAATTTTTCACTCTTTAAAAAGTAGCGGCCGTTCGTCCCAGGAATTTCTTTCGTCTCCCCTTCCGGAATCCACATCACCCGATCGATGTACATGCCGGGAACGGAACGAAGCATCGCCCCGATCAAGAAAATGATGAGGCCGATATGATTGACGTACGGCCCCCAGCGGGAAAACCGCCCTTTTTCAGCGAGCAAATGCCCGTCTTCCTCGCGGACATGGTAGCGCCGCGCAGCCAGCCGTTCTTTCAACACAGCCATCGTCTTGTCGAGATCGCTCACATGCGAGACGCCAAACAACCGCTGCCGCTCTAAAAAGCGCGGATGGCGCTTCACCCCTTGCCGCTTCAAGGCGCGGTAAAGCGGAACGACCCGGTCCAAGCTGCAAATGACAAGCGAAACGCCGATTAAGGCGATGAGCAAAATGTACCACCATGAGCCGTACAAGTTGTTAAAGCCGAGCTCATAATACAGCTTCCCTGCCCAGCCGTACTGCTGCTTATAATACTCCGCCGGATCGACGTTCGGCGGAATATACATTTGCTGAGGGAAAATCGTGCCGATCGCCGAAGCGATGAGCGTGATGACGATGAGCGCCACCCCGACTTTGACCGACGAGAAAAACGCCCAAATTTGGTCGATCATCGTTTTTTTGTACGTTTGCGATCGGCGCGCGCTTCCTTCGTAGCGCATGTCCAAAATCAGTTTTTCTCCCAAATCGGCAAGCGGCTTGCCGCACGACTCACAAAACGCCGTGCCGTGCGGATTGACATGGCCGCATTCGCATTTGACGTGTTCCATGGCGCAAAACTCCTTACGGTTTGATGCTTTCTAGATGCCGTTCGATGTCTTCTTTCGTCATCGTTCCGGTAATGATTTGTTTTACTTCGCCGTTTTTGTCAATCAAAAACGTTGTCGGCAGCGGCCCGACGTTATAGGCGTTCAATACTTGATCTTGACGGTCGATCACAATCGGAAATGTCAGGCCGAACCGTTCCGCGAACTTTTCAACGCTCAACTTCGGTTCACCGACATTGACAGCCAAAATTTCAACCCCTTGTTTTTTGTAAATCGGGTACAGCTCGTTCATATACGGCATCTCCCGCTCGCACGGCTTGCACCACGTTCCCCAAAAGTTCAAAAAAACGCCTTTGCCGCGATAGTCTGAAAGACGATGTTCATGCCCTTTCAAATCGGTCAGCACAAAATCAGGCGCCGTCGAACCAACAGCGACAGCCGTTTTCTCCGTGAAAAAATTCGTGTAAATCGTATAGCCGATCGCCGCGAGCAACACGAGCAAAATCGCTGTCCTCATCACTAAGCGCTGTTGTTTTTTCATCGTTCAAACCCCTTTACGTTTCTCCTCCCCCACAGCCAACGGTAGAGGGGAGGCAAGCGGTTCACAATCTCCCATTTTCCATTATAGCAAAGTCCCTCGCTCGTTTATGCGCAAGGATATGAACGTTATGTGACAATCTTCGTCATTTTCTTCCCCCGGATTGGGCAAGGACGCGCAGCAACTTCACCTCATGCGGCGTCAGCTCGCGGTATTCGCCGGGGCGCAGCCCTTTCAAATCGAGAAACGCGTACCGCTCCCGCTTCAGCTTCAGCACCTCGCAGCCGATCGCCTCAAACATGCGGCGCACTTGCCGGTTTCGTCCTTCGTGGATACGGATTTCCACAATGGCTGTCCCCTTCTTCCGGTCGGCGGAGAGCAGCTTCACTTTGGCTGGCGCCGTCATGCCATCTTCCAACTGCACTCCTTGTTCGAGCCGTTTCAGCTGCTCGTGCGTTGGAATGCCTTTCACTTTGGCAATGTACACTTTTTCAATTTCATACCGCGGGTGCATAAGCAGGTTGGCAAAGTCGCCGTCATTCGTCAACAAAAGCAGTCCAGACGTATCGTAGTCAAGCCGCCCGATCGGATAAATGCGTTTGTCCAGATCTTTGAAAAAATCGGTCACCACTTTGCGGCCTCTGTCATCTTTGACGCTGGAAATCACCCCGCGCGGCTTGTACAGCAAATAATACACCGGCTCTTCGCGCTCGATCGGGATGCCGTCGACTTCGACATCATCGCGCGGCCCGACCTTGACGCCAAGCTCCTTGACGACGCGGCCGTTCACTTTCACCCGCCCTTGCAAAATGAGTTCTTCCGCCTTGCGCCTTGACGCGATGCCGGCGCGGGCGATCACTTTTTGCAACCGTTCCATTCTCTCTCACCTCTTTCATCATCTTACCCTTTCCGTCTAACAGATACAAGTGCGGCACTTTTATTTTTCACCTTTCCCGTCCCCTTTGCAAACAAAAAACCCGCCGGACGGCGGGAACGAAAAAAGGCGCCGCTAGCGCCCGAATACAAACAAAACGATGAAAACAGAAACAATAAAGCTGAGAATGTCGGCCAAAATGCCGACTTTTAACGCATCGCCCATTTTTTTGACGCCGACGGCGCCAAAATAGACGGTGAGCACGTAAAGCGTCGTCTCCGTACTGCCTTGGATCGTAGAAGCAAGGCGCCCGATGAACGAATCCGGGCCGTAAGTAGCGATCAAATCGGTCGTCATGCCGAGCGCCGCCGTGCCGGAAAGCGTGCGGAGAGCCGCAAGCGGAACGACTTCGGCCGGCAGTCCAATGGCATCAGCCAGCGGTTTGATCACTTCCATCATGGCATCAAGCGCCCCTGAGGCTCGGAAAATGGCGACCGACACCAACATGCCGACCAAATACGGGATGAGCGAAAACGCGATCTCGATCCCTTCCTTGCCGCCTTCCACAAACGCTTCGTACGTCGGCACTTTCTTTGCTGTACCGTAAAGCAAAATAAAAGCAATGAGCGCAGGGATCAGCCAAACAGAAAGAAGTTGGACGATGGCCATTATGGCTTCCTGCCTTTCCGCATCCGTTTCCAATAATAGTACCGGTCAATCAATACCGCCCCAATCGTCGAAATCGTCGAAGCGACGATCGTCGTCCCAATGATCTCGCTCGGCGCCGCTGAACCGTACGTCATGCGGATCGAGATGACGGTCGCCGGAATGAGCGTAATGCCTGATGTGTTCATGGCCAAAAACGTCACCATCGACCGGCTAGCCTCGTCGCGGCCGCCGTTGAGCTTTTTTAGCTGCTCCATCGCCTTTATGCCCATCGGCGTCGCCGCATTGCCAAGGCCGAACATGTTGGCGACCATATTCGAGACGATATAGCCGAGCGCAGGATGGCCGGGCGGCACCTCTGGAAACAAGCGGCGTACGAGCGGCATAAACAGGCGCGCCGCTTTGTCAAGCAAGCCGGCGCGTTCAGCGATCGCCATCAGCCCGAGCCAAAACACTAAAATGCTGACCATGCCGATGCTGATCGTCACCGCTTCTTTGGCGCTTTCAAACACCGCTTTGTTCACTTCGTCCATCGTGCCGTTGGCCGCCGCAAAGACGATGCCAATGACCGCCATCATCACCCAAATGAGGTTAACCATCTCTTCTCACACCTAAAAAGCGAAATACTTGCCATAAAAACCCTCGGCCGCTTCCTTCCTTTCCCGGTTCATACAGCAGCGGCACCGAATCAACCGCCTTTTGATGCAAATAAAGCACCGCCTTTCCGACCTCTGTCGGCGCCCGTTCTGGGTATTTTTCCCATTCCTTGCGCGGCTTCAGCAAATACACTTTCACCCGCAGCCCGCTCTCCTCTTTATCGGTCACCGGATATCGCAAATCGCGGACCGCCTGCAGCCGCCCGCGGTAAAACGGATCAGAAATTTTGTCGACCACCCGCTCGCTGCTCACTTTGGCGATGTGATAATGAGAAAATCCATATTCGTACATAGCGATATGGTCATTCCAATCGTCCGGTGCATCCAACGTCACGGCGATCAAATCGATGCCGCCTTTGGATGCCGTCGTCACGAGCGTGCGATGGGCCCGTTTCGTATAGCCGGTTTTGCCGCCGGTGCAATATTCGTAAAGACTTGTCAACAACTTGTTTTTATTTCGCCACACACGCGCGCCGTCTTCGCCGGGCGGAGCGGGGGCGCGGTACACCTTCGTCCCCGAGATGCGCCGAAACTCTTTGTTTTTCATCGCATATTGCATGAGCAGCGCCATATCGTACGCGGTTGAGTAGTGGTTTTCCGCGTCATCCAACCCGTGCGGATTGGCAAACTCGGTATCACGCATCCCGATTTCAGCCGCTTTTTGGTTCATTAAAAAAACAAATCCTTCGACGCTGCCGCCGACATGTTCAGCGATGGCCACCGCCGCGTCGTTGCCGGAACGAAGCATCAGCCCATATACCAAATCGCGCAGTTTGATTTTCTCCCCTTGGCGCAAGTAAATTGACGACCCTTCGGTCCGGACAGCGCGGGCGCTGACCGTCACCGTGTCGTCCATCTTCCCCGATTCAATCGCCAAAATGGCGGTCATAATTTTCGTAATGCTGGCGATGCGCCGTTTTGTATAGGCATCCTTGGCAAACAAAACCCGCCCGGAATGCTGCTCTATCAAAATCGCGCTTTTTGCGCTCACCCCATCCATAGCGCGCATCCGCTCTGGAACAAATGCCATAATCCCCGCAGCGAGTGCAAGAATGAGCGCAATGAGCCGCTTCTGCTTATTCATCTCATATCGGCGAGGATCCCCCTCCTTTAAGGAGCGGGGAGGAATCGCCTGTTCCTCCTTTCCGATTAGGCTGAACGGGCCGCAGCCGAAGAAACGTCGCGGCGGAAACAGGCTGAACCCCAAAGCCGCGTTTTGTACAAGTGTATGCCTCGATGGGACAAATATGATGAAAAAATGCTGTTGCAAGGGGAGACAGCCTGAACGATCCGCTCCGGCGCTTGCGCTGGGCGCGTTGATGACATTTTCCCTGCAAAGAGAAAGCCGCTCCTTGAAACGGCGGACAGGTGTCCTGATGGATCGCAGCGCCTGCTCTCCCAAAAAAACGGGCAGGGGGTTCCCCCCCGCCCGTTTAAAACGGCTGCCAACGAAGCTTCTGCGCCTCATGAAAGCGTTCTTCAACGTTGCGCCAGTTGACGACGTTCCACCAATGTTCGATGTACGCCGCCCGATCATTTTTGTATTGCAAATAGTAGGCATGCTCCCACACATCAAGCACGAGAAGCGGGATCACATCCCATTGCGCCATGAGCTGGTGTTTTTCCGCCTGCAAAATTTCCAGACGGTGCGCTCGCGGCGCCCAAACGAGCAGCGCCCAGCCGACCCCTTCGGCGCTTTTCGCCGCTTCGGTGAAATGACGGCGAAAGGCGGTAAAACTGCCAAAATCGCGCTCGATTTGCGCCCGCAGCTCCCCGCGCGGCTCGCCGCCGCCCTCTGGATGCATGTTGTACCAAAAGATTGTATGCAAATAATGCCCGGAGCCGTGGAACGCCACTTCCCGCTCCCAATGTTTCAACAGATCAAAATTGTTCGTCCGGCGCGCCTCGGCCATCATCCGCTCCGCCTGATTAAGACCGTCGACATAGCTTTGATGATGCTTCGTATGGTGAAGGCGCATGATTTCTTCGGAAATATGCGGCTCGAGCGCATCATAACGGTACGGCAGCGGCGGCAAGACATGACGGCCGGGCGCTACTTGTTGACGCGGCTCACCGCCGTCGTCCGCATCCACCCAGCGTCGCTTTCCATCGGTCACGTTGTCCACTTGATCCGGCTCGCCGTCAGCTGCATCAGTCGGCGAGTCGGAGAGCTCCGCCATAAAAGCCGGCTCTTTTGCGTCCTCAACCCGCTCTGCCGTCCCGCTGGTGTCAAGCCATCCGTCTTCGTTCTCTTTGTTTTCACTCTCCAGTTCAGGCGACACCGATTCCCCTTCGACTTGTTCTTGCGTCGCCTCTTCTTCCCGATCGGCAGCTGACGAATCAGCCAGGCGGACGGCCCGAGTGTATACGTCATCGACAAGACGCTGGAGCTCGTAAATCGCTTCTTCGGTCCATTCATCGCCGTGTCCATCGATGTACGCCAACAAAGACGAAAGCCCAACATCCTCAGCCATCCTGCGTGCAGACAGCGCCTGTTCAACTTGTCTTCCCCACGCAGCCGCTTCCATGACATACTGGCGAAGCGCACCGACATACACGTCATCGGCAAGGCGCTGAAGCTCGCGGACGGCCTCTTCCGTCCACTCGCCGTCATGCTCGGCAATAAACTCGAGCAGCGACGAAGCGCCATCCGTGCTTGCCCCACGCAAAGCGAGCGTCTCCTTGACTTGATTTCCCCATTCGTTCACCCTAGCCGCATATTGGGCGAACAACACCTGATCGTCCATTTGGTAAAAACCTCCTCCTGTTTTGTTCGCCATATCGTATGCTGTCATGGGGAAATCGTTCTTGTCCGCATTCACCCAAATTCCCGGCCGCTCATACATAGAGGAGCGAGGGCAGTCATCATAGGAAAAGACAGCAAGGAAGAACAGAATCGCCGTGATGCTTCCCTGCAGCGGGTCTGCAAATGAGCCATAGATAAACCGCTCAAAAAAATCGGGCTGACCCAAAACATATTCGCGTTTTGGGTCAGCCCCCCCTTTTTTCTGAAAAAGGCAGGCTGCTTTGGCAAACCGCCGGCTGCACCAAACGGTTTCCTTGTCCAGACGCACAGAAAACGCGGCGCCAACCGCATTTTCTCGTTACGCCGACCGTTCAGGCAAGCGGCACTCGCCGGTTTCCGCCCATTCGCTGACAAGCGCCTGCAGCGTTTTGGCGTCTACCTCAGCAAAATAACGGCGCAATTCCTCTTCATCATGAATGTAGACGCGCTTTCGCTTCCGATACGCCGGATTTTTCCATAAACAGACAAGAGCAATGATGTCGCGCAAATGAATGTCGCGCCCGTTAGCCGTAAACAGTGGATCGCTTTCATACGGCAGCCAATCAAGCAGCGCCGCCTCAAAATGGCGCAAATACAACACAGACAGCGTCCGCTCTTCGCCCCCGTCGCGGTACGTGACTTCCGAGCGGTTGAAATAGTCTTCAAACGTGTTCGATTGCGACTTTTGCAGCTCTTCACCGTACAGCCGGCAAACGTTCATGAGCGCTCTCCTTCCCGATCAGCCATTTTTCTTTAGTTTACCATATTCCGGCTGCCCATCGCTCAAATTTTCTGCTAATTTTTCGAAAAATAAATCCGCTTCCCGCTCGGATTCGCCATCGTCCGCCCATTCCGGCAGCGGCGGCAGCTCCTCGAGCGTTTTTAGCCCGAAATAATCGAGAAATTCCGGGGTTGTCCCGTACAAAATCGGCCGCCCGGTTCCTTCGGCTCGTCCAACCTCTTTAATGAGCGCCCGTGCCATCAGCGTCTGCAATGGCTTGTCGCTTTTTACGCCGCGAATTTCCTCAATCTCCGCGCGCGTAATCGGCTGGCGGTATGCGATAATGGCGAGCGTCTCAAGCGCCGCCTGCGACAGCGGCGATGCTCCCGGCGCTTCGACCAACTTCTTTAAATAGGGGGCGTGTTCTTTTTTTGTCGCCAACAAAAACACGCCGCCAAGTTCGACAAGCTGGATGCCGCGCTCTTCCCGTCGGCAGTCTTGTTGAAGCTCCTCGATCACCGCTTTCGCCTCTAGCTCGCTGACTTCCAACACAGCGGCGATTTGCGAAAGTGACAGCCCTTCATCGCCGGCAGCAAACAACAACGCTTCCACGATCGCCTTTGCCGAATTTGGCGCACCGGCGCCCTTTTTTTCTCTTTCGTTTTGTTCCATCGCCCTTCTGCCACGCCAAACTCGTTGGCGCCCCTCCTCCTTTCCTCCTGTTTTCGTCGTTTCCCAAGTCTTCTCACCCCAATGTGAGTCAGCTCTCCGCCTTATCATGGCATGGGCAAACAACAAAAGAAAAGCGGCCCGCCGCAGCAAACCGCCGCGGCCAAACCGCACCGCCTCAACCGGCTGGTTTCACCGCCAGAAACAAATCGCTGAAATTCCGTTCTTGCTCAACGATGATTTCATCTTGCTTCATCAACTCTAAAATGGCCAAAAACGTCACGACGATATACGAACGATCGTAGGACGGAAACAGCTCGTAAAAGTTTTTCCGCCCGTTCGCCTGCTTTAGTTCATGCAAAATTTCCGCCATGCGCTGTTCGACGGAAATATCTTGGCGGGAGATTTTCGCCCGCATCGGTTTTTGCAGTTTTTTTCGGCGCAACAGCTTCGACAAGGCGCCAAGCATATCGTATACGTTCACATCCAGCGGCGCCGCCTTTTTCTCATCCGCGTATGCGCTTAAGTCGCTCGGCGGCTTTGTAAACAAAAGCGCCCGCTCCTCTTCGCGCCGCTTCAGTTCGCGCGCCGCCTCTTTAAACTTTTTATATTCAAGCAGCCGCTGCGCCAGCTCCTCGCGCGGGTCCCCGTCATCGCCCCACTCGATGTCGCCGTCGACAGCTTCCTCATTGGAGGGCGGCAACAGCATTTTGCTTTTGATCGCAAGCAAGGTGGCCGCCATCACTAAATATTCGCTGGCGATATCCAACTCAAGCTCCTGCATGGCGTGAATGTACGCCATATACTGCTCCGTAATTTGCGCGACCGGAATATCGTAAATATCAATTTCATAGCGGTTGATCAAATGCAAAAGCAGATCAAGCGGCCCTTCAAACGCTTCGATTTTGACGTTGTATGGCAATTGCACATCCATCCCACCATTTTTTCCAGAACCACCGCCCGGTAGGCTCGTCTCCAGCTGCAGTACATTTATTGTATCATAACGAAGCGGCGAAGCGAACGGAAAACAGTCTCTTTTTTGCGCCGCAGACCGCCGAAGTCGTATAATCGAAGAAGAGCCGTCCGCCTTCACATGGCGCGGCCCACTTTTGAAAGGAACGATGGCCGATGTATCCAAAAGCGTATATCGAGTATTTGGTCCATTTCCATAGCGACCGCGATTATTTTGAATGCCACGAAATTTTGGAGGAACATTGGAAACAAGACGGTCGAAACAAAGGTTGGCTTGTGCTCATTCAAACGGCGGTCGCTTTTTACCATTACCGGCGCGGCAACGTCTCGGGAGCGCTGCGCCTCATTCGACGGGCGCGGGCGCTGCTTGACGAAGCGCAAGAGATGATCCGGCGGCTCGGCCTCGATGACGAGGCGCTCGCCCGCTTGCTCGACGAGACGGCTGGGCGGATCACTCGCGGCGAACCGTACGAAAGCGTCGAACTGCCGATTCGCGACCGTTCCCTTTATGAGCAATGCCAGGCCGCCTGCGCCCACCGGCAGCTCGTTTGGGGGCAAGCCAGCGACCTAGCCAACCTTGATCTTGTGNGCGGCGAACCGTACGAAAGCGTCGAACTGCCGATTCGCGACCGTTCCCTTTATGAGCAATGCCAGGCCGCCTGCGCCCACCGGCAGCTCGTTTGGGGGCAAGCCAGCGACCTAGCCAACCTTGATCTTGTGGATAAACACCGGCGCCGCGACCGCTCGGACGTCGTCGCCGCACGCGAACAAAAAAAACGGGCCAAAGCGGAAGGAGTTGGCTTCCCTCCCCCTCCGCCGCCCGCCTGAGCGCGGAGCCGCGCTAGTTTCGTTATTCGTTGCACGCATGGCATTTATCGAAAAACGAGGCGGTCCACTCGTTGGCGCACAATCGGCAGCCCGGGTACACCTCTTTCAATGCCTTGACCATCTGTTTTCCGATCCCTTGGTGGCGGTGTGACGGATTGACGCTGATGTGCTGGATTTCCACAACATCAGGAGCGCGCAACAGGACGCCGATAATGCCGACGATGTCATCCCCTTCTTTCCATAAAAACAGCTGCCAATCGTTGTTTGTTTCATACTGTTTCATCGTCTGCTGCAGCCGTTTCAGGTCTTTTTCCGTCGGCATAAACGACAACAGTCCCATGGCGATTTTCTCATAGTTTTTTCGGTAACGGATTAACATAAAAATCCCTCATTATCGACAAACGCTTTTCCGAAATGGAAAAGTTTTTGTCATTTTCTCTATACGTATTATAAACATTCTCACCGATATTGTGAACCATTTCATGCCTTTTTACGCAAATTACGCAAGCGTCCGCAAGACGTTCGCCATTTCGATCGCCGACACCGCCGCTTCCCATCCTTTATTGCCCGCTTTCGTGCCGGCCCGCTCGATCGCCTGTTCAATGGTGTCCGTCGTCAACACGCCGAAAATGACCGGAACACCGCTTGCAAGCGCCGCGTGGGAGACGCCTTTGGCCGCCTCGCTGCAGACGTAGTCAAAATGGCTCGTTGCCCCACGGATGACGGCGCCAAGCGTAATGACAGCGTCAAACTGCTTCGATTCCGCCATTTTTTTCGCCACAAGCGGGATTTCAAACGCACCCGGCACCCAGGCGACAGTGATGTCGCTGTCGCTCACGCCATGGCGCGTCAAGCCGTCGATCGCCCCAGATAAAAGCTTGCCCGTGATGAATTCGTTAAAACGAGAGACGACGATGCCGATTTTCAATCCGGTGCCGACTAAGTTTCCTTCAATGATGCGCATGTTCGTTGCTCCTCCCATCATTAAAAATGAAGCATATTTTTCGGCGGCGTTTTGCCAAGCGTTTG
>NZ_AYSF01000041.1:0-42067 GCF_000498995.1 Geobacillus thermopakistaniensis | reverse complement strand
CCAAAACACTAACGCAATTGACGCGCACGTCTCGGCATAGACCGTATCATTCGGCAAATCAAAATCAAACGTAAACGATTCGCCAAAAGCGCTCGAGCCGACGCCGCCCGTGATATACATTTGCCGTTTCGTCACGTTTTCCCATAACGTTTGGCATGCTTGTTTCAACGATTCGTCTCCCGTTTTCGCCGCCAGTCCAGCCATGGCGGTATACATATAGAGCGCCCGCACCGCATGCCCAACAGCTTGTTTTTGTTCCCTGACCGGAATGTGCGCCTGATGGTAACGATACCCGCCGTCATACCAAAATGGCTTCGTTTCCCCTCTTGCTTCTTTTTCCTGATCAAAGTAATGAGGTTGCTGCCCGCGCTGATCAATAAAATATTGGCTCAGTTTTAAATAGTTCTCGTTTCCAGTCGCCTCATACAATTTCAACAGCGCCAACTCAATTTCCTGATGTCCGTCGTATCCAGGAATTTGGCCTTCCCCGCGGCCGAATACCGTACCGATATAGTCGGCATATTTGCACATAATGTCTAAAAAGCGCCGTTTGCCTGTAGCCTGGAAATAAGCAACTGCCGCTTCGATCAAATGGCCGGCGCAATACAGTTCATGATTGTCCCGTAAGTTTGTCCATCGTTTTCCAGGCTCCTTGACCGTATAATACGTGTTGAGATAGCCGTCCGGCTGCTGAGCGCGGCCAAGCAGCTCAATCACGTCATCCGCGAGTGCTTCCAATTCCGAGTCGCGCTTTTCCTCGAGTAAATACGCCACCGCTTCGAGCCATTTCGCCACATCACTGTCTTGAAAGACCATCCCGTAAAATTCTCCATCTGATTCGCCAGCGGCGATGCGGAAATTTTCGATTGCATGGCTTGGTTCAGCATCAGGAATGCGGTCATTAAGCGCTTCCCACTGGTAAGGAACGACTTCGTTCCGGACGACATCGATATATCGTTTCCAAAACCGATCCTTGACATTTGCCCTTATTGTAGCTTTTTCCACTTTGATTCCCCCTATCATGTTCCTAAAACCCATTCATTTAAAAAGTAGAGAATCGTAAAGCGGTTCGGACGCAATCGATGAGCCTCCCGCAGACTCCGTTCAACCAACGGAAGATCGATGCCGAGTTGTTCCGGGAGAGCGGCCCCTCCTACTTTCTCTAACATAGTTCGAACGCGCCCTGGAGAGGGCAAGGATTCAAGCAGTTTCTGAATAGAAGCCGCATTGGCTTTGAGTCGTTTCCTTGCAGTTTCGTCTATTGATTTCGGTCGTTCTTCTAGTTTGTTCCATAACGGCCAAAAGACGCGTTGATAGTGTTCAATGATCATCGGAGTCGCTACGCCAACCTTCGCCCCGTGCAGCACTTGCCGTTTGTTCCGACGCAAAAATTCCATTTCCCAGTAGTGGGACAGATGATGTTCCGCCCCCGATGCCGAGTACGATTGCCCCATGAGCAACATCGCAATGCCCGACTGCAGCAGCGCATTCATTAATACACGAATCCCTTGTTCACCGCCATCGGCAATGTCATCAATATGGTCGACACATGCTTTGAGAGATTGTTCGGTAAGCTGGTGAACAAATGGACAATAGGGCTCATCGGCCATCCAGTGGGCAAACTGCCAGTCGACCAATGACGTATACTTCGCCACCATATCGCCAAATCCAGCGGCGATCATCTCTTTTGGAGCTTGGGACAACACACCTGTATGAGCAAATACAGCGACCGGCGCCTGTGCTTGAATGGTTTTTTTCACCCCACGAATGATGAGCGGAGCTCCCATTGACGTAAATCCGTCCACCGATGGAGCAGTAGGAACCGAAATAAACGGAACCTTCATTTTATGACTGCTAAAACGAGTAATGTCGTGAATCGTCCCCGCCCCTACGGCAACGAAAACATCAACATCGTTCGGCGTTTCCAACAGCACTTGCACAATCGAGCGCTCATCGGCAATGACATCTCCATTTTCGTCCGGTTGCACGAGGCATATTGTATAGCGGATTGATTGGTTTTCCAGTTCATCACACAATGACTTCCCTGCTGCCGCAAACGTCCGATCATCGGCCACCACGGCCACCTTCTCATATCGCTTATGGCGCAAATAAGCAACGAGCTGCTCAAACGCGTCGCATCCCACCGTCATCTGTTCAATTGGAATATCATAATGAAGATGGCCACAATCGCATTGCTTCACCAATGGCACGATCTCTTCTGTTATTGGGCTCACTGCACGATCTCCTTTCCAAGCCCCACGATGTCATAAATGGAATCCATCACATAATCCGGCCGTTCTTTTTCCCTCAATGCCTTCAATTCGTTGCGCTTCGTATTTCCCGTCAGCACAAGAGCGGTTTTCATGCCGTACATTCTCCCCATGCGAATATCGGATTCCACGCTGTCACCAATGACGAGACAGCGGTTAGGGGGCACCTTCAGCTGGCGCAAAGCCGCTTCGACCATAAAACAAGAAGGCTTCCCTAACACAAGTTCCACTTTTCGGCTCGCCGCCGCTTCAATCGCTCCTACCATCCCGGCGACATCAATGGCATTCCCATGTTCACTCGGAAACGTTTTATCGATGTTGGTCGCGATCATTCGCGCTCCATGATGGACCGCACGAAATGCCAAATCCAAATCGCGGTACGTCATCGTTTCATGCAGCGTGATGATGAGAAAATCCGCGTCTTCCGGAGCTGGCGCCAACGGCACCTGGTGATGCCGCAGCTCCTCACGCAATCCTTCGTCGCCTAACGTCCAAACTTGGCATAGCGGATAATGTTTCCGCAAAAATTGGGCTGTTACCGTCGAGGATAAAATAATGTCTTCCTCCTCCGCCGCAATTCCAAACCGTCCAAGCCGTTCATGGCACATGCGCCGCGACCAATTGCCGCGGTTGCTGACGAACACGATTCGTTTTCCAAGCGAACGGAGGTAGGCAACCGCCTTATCTGCATGCGAAATGAGTTCATTTCCCTTCCATATCGTCCCATCAAGATCAATCAACACCCCTTCAATTTCCTCTATCAAGAGCCATCCCCCTCCCATCCGCCTATGATGTCCGCCCGCCAAACCGATAGACCGTCGTTGATACTCGCTCCTTGTCAGCTGGCAATATGATCGACGGAAACTGCGGATGATGAATCGCATCCGGCAGCCCTTGCGTTTCGAGGCAAACACCGAGATATTTCCGCGACGGCACGCCGCCTAAATCCATTCCTTCCGGCAGCTGGTTCGATGTGTACACGACCACGCCGACTTCGTCCGTCTCCACCGTCAACGTTCGTCCGCTCTCTTGGTCGGAAAGAACAATTTCCTTGTCATGATGCCGATCAAGCCAAAACGGATGGTCATAGCCCCCGCCGACGAGTTCAATTTGCGGATGCCCCAATTCGACCGCCTCCCGGATCGTCTTTCCTTGCCGCAAGTCAAACGGCGTGCCAGCGACATCCAAGACGCGGCCCGTCGGAATCAGCTCCTCATTCAACTCGAGCACACGCGAGCTTTGGATTGTCAGCGTGTGATCCAATATATCGCGCTTGCCGTTGCCGCTTAGGTTGAAATACGTATGGTTCGTTAAATTGACGAGCGTCGTTTTGTCCGAACGAGCCCGGTGTGTGACGATCCATTCGTTGTCATTGTTCAGCCAATATTTCACTTGAACATGAACCGTTCCCGGGTACCCTTCCTCCCCGTCCGGACTCGTGTACGAAAAGACGACCCCCACCGCATCGTCGCGTTGAACGGGCTCGGCCTGCCACAGCACACGATGGAATCCGTTCGGTCCGCCGTGCAAGTGGTTGTTGTGTTCGTTTTTCGCCAACCGGTACGTGACGCCCTCAAGCTCAAAGCTCGCCCCGCGAATGCGCCCCGCCACCCGGCCGATCACCGCGCCAAAGTAAGGGGCGTTGGTCAAATACGGTTCAAATCGTCCAAACCCGAGCACGACATTTTCGATCTTGCCGTTCCGGTCGGGAACGCGGATGTCCGTCACGATGCATCCGTAGTTTGTCGCCGACAGTCCCATGCCGCGGTCGTTTGTCAAGGTGAATAAGAACACGTCGTTTCCATTCCATTCGGACCACTTTTCGTATGTAATGTTCATCTCGATTCTCCTTCCTTTATAACCGCACGATCGCTCCCGTTTTCATCGATGTGCGGCAAGCATCAAGCGTCCGTGCTTGTTGGATCATGCACTCCGGGGAATACAACAGCGGCGTTCCTTCGAGAACGGCGCGTGAAAAGTGCTCGATTTGCAGCGCGTATTGATCGCCTGACACTGTTTCCTCGCGCTCGCTTCCATCAGCTGTTACGATCGTAATCCGTCCCTCACCGCCATCGACATCCGGACGGTACGCCCGCGAGACAACGATTTTTCCCTTCGTGCCAACCACTTCATATTTATTTTGTGGAAACATATCAAAACTGCATGTGAACTGCGCAAGAATACCATTTTCCATCCTCATCCAACCATTCGTCGTTAAATCGACCGAACGGTGCGGATCAAAATGGGATTGAACGAATAGTTCAATTGGTTCGACGTCAAGGATGTGTCGCGCCGAGTGCACACAATAGCAGCCGACATCGAACAAGCTTCCTCCGCCAAGCTCAGGGTTCATGCGGATATTCGTTGCCCGGTCTTGCAGATAAAAAGAGAAATGAGTACGCATGTACTTGATGTCACCTATCTCACCGGCAGCCAGAAGCTGTTTGACCCGTTCATGCTGCGGATGAAACTGGTACATAAACGCTTCCATGAATAAAACACCGTTTTCCTCGCACGCCTCGATCATGCGCCGGACGTCCTCTTCACATAAGGCAGCCGGTTTTTCACAAAGCACATGTTTTTTCTTCTTTGCCGCTTTGATCGTCCATTCCGCGTGCAAGCTGTTCGGAAGCGGAATGTACACCGCGTCGATGTCCGGGTCATCAAGCAGCTGTCCGTAGTGGTCATATGCCTTCGGAATGCCGAGCTCCCGCGCTGCTTCGCTGGCTTTCCTGCTTTCACTGACGATCGCCACGACTTCGGCGTGATCCGTCCGGCGAATGGCGGGAATCATCACGTATTTGGCAATGGCCGCTGTACTCATAATACCAAAACGGACTTTACGCCCCACGTTTCGTCTCTCCTTTCCGTTTGCAAAGGGAGAGGCTGGCCATCAGACCAGCCTTCATTTCCTTATCGTTTTCCTAAACGAATAACGTTCCACGATAACTTCGGCAGCGTCGCCGACACTTTTCCAGCGGACAGCTGAGCATCGCCGTTGCGGTGCGGAACCACCGGGGAAGATTGCGCGGAATTCGTTTGTTTCACGTTTTCATGTTCCAATACGATATGTTCAATAACGCGATAATCCTCAAAATTGCGGACATCGCACTCAAGCAGTAACGAATCGTCCATATCACGGTTGACGGCGAAAATCGTTACTTCTTCTTTTTCTTCATTGTACACCGCGATCGCCTCTAAGTACGGCACGTCCGTAAAGTCTTTGCTGTCGTATTTCGGACTTGAAATGACTGGGTGCAGCGCCACCCCTCTGCCATAAACAGAAGCATGCATAAACGGATAGTAAATCGTTTGCTTCCATGCCGGACCGTTCTTTTCCGTCATGATCGGTGCAATGACATTCACTAATTGAGCCAAGCAGGCAATTTTCACCCGATCGGCATGTTTCATGAGCGTAATAAGCATGCAGCCGACAAGAAGCGCATCTTCAAAGTTATAAATATCCTCCAACAGAGGCGGCGCGACGGTCCATGGTTCAATTAACTTATCTGCCTCATTCGAGTGGTACCATACATTCCATTCGTCAAACGAAAGGTGGATCGTTTTTTTGCTTCGTTTTTTCGCCTTCACATAATCGGCGATGGCGACAACCGAACGGATAAAATCATCCATTTCCAGCGACAACGCCAAATAATTGGCCGTATCATTGTCCCGGTTTCCATAGTATTGATGGAGAGAAATATAGTCGACATGGTCATACGTATGGTCAAGAACCGTCGCTTCCCATTCCGCAAACGTTGGCATATTTCGGTTTGAGCTTCCACACACAACAAGTTCAATCGTCGGGTCGACCCACTTCATCACTTTGGCCGCTTCACAAGCGATTCGTCCGTACTCAACCGCCGTCTTATGGCCGATTTGCCACGGGCCATCCATTTCATTGCCTAAGCACCACGTTTTAATTTTATGGGGCTCTTTATAGCCGTGGGAAATACGCAAATCGCTGTAATACGAGCCCGATGGGTGGTTGCAGTATTCGACTAAGTTGCGTGCCGCATCAATGCCGCGCGTCCCTAAGTTGACAGCCATATTCACTTCAGCCCCGACCATATTGGCCCAGTCCATAAATTCATTGAGTCCGATTTCATTCGTTTCCACCGATCTCCACGCCAAGTCAAGCCGCCGTGGCCGCTTTTCTTTTGGCCCGACTCCGTCCTCCCAGTTGTAACCGGACACAAAATTCCCGCCCGGATAACGGATAATGGGCACTTGCAGTTCTTTGACCAGCTCGATGACATCTTGCCGGAACCCATTTTCGTCGGCTTGCGGATGGCCGGGCTCATAAATCCCTCCGTATACCGCGCGGCCGAGATGTTCGATAAACGAGCCATAGATGCGTTTGTCGATTTCGGCGATTTTGAAGTCTTTTTCGATGATCATGGTTGCTTTTTTCATACTCATATCACTCAACCCCCTTCTATAGTCGATTACCCTTTCACTCCTCCAACCGTTAAACCAGAAATAAAGTAACGTTGGAAGAACATGAATAATACAATAATCGGAAGAATCGTTAACAGAGATCCCGCAATTAAAATATCATAGTTATTGCCATAAGGAGTTAACAACCCAGATAAACCGATTGGCAAGGTGAACATATCCTCCGTTCGCAGAATAATTGTTGGCCATAGAAAGCTATTCCAGTAACCCATTGCCTGTAAAATAGCCATCGCTCCAAACGCGGGCTTCATCAACGGAACCATAATGCTGAAAAAAATTCTAAATTCCGAACACCCATCTATTCTAGCTGCATCAAGCAATTCCTTTGGCAAACCTAACGCGTATTGTCTAAAAAAGAAAATAGCGATAGGGGCTACCATGGTAGGAACAATAACTCCCCAGTATGTGTTAATCATTTTGAAGGACACCATCAACTTGTATAAAGGTAACATCAAAATTTCAGTCGGAATCATCATGACAGTCAAAACAAGAATAAAAATTACATTTCTGCCCTTGAAATTGTATACTGCCAACGCATACCCAACCATAGAGGAAAATAGTAAAGATAACACAGTTCCGACAGCAGTAATAATCAAACTATTTTTATACCAAGTCAGATATTTTGCCCCTTCTTGGAAGAGGTAAATGTAGTTCTTGAATGACAACAAATGTGCCTGTAATTTTAAATTTAACCCATATCTAAGCAGCTCCGTAGACGGCTTAAAGGATGCCAGTAATAACGCAAAAAACGGGAAGAGTGCGACAACAGCAAAAAGCGACAACATTAATACGACTACCGCCTTTGCAACTGGGTGAATTTTTGCTGTCTCTGTCATTCTCTATCCCTCCTTCCTGAAGGCTCCGGTAACCTTCAACTGAATAATATTAATAACAAATACGATGATTAGCAGCACAATCCCGACAGCAGAACCGAATCCCATATCATTGTTCATAAAGCCTTCTTGGTAAATATAACCTACTAAAGTAAGTCCAATATCACCAGGAGACTGATTTTGCCAAAACACAAAACTCTCCTCGTACATTCTAAAACCGCCAAAAATACTAATCGTTAACACATAAATTACCACTGGCTTTAAAAGTGGAAGTGTAATATAAAAAAACTTCCTAAATGCCCCAGCTCCGTCCATTTCTGCCGACTCATAAAGTTCCTTCGGGATATTTTGCAACCCCGAGAGAAAATACAAAATATTCACCCCTAGCCACTTCCAAGACGCTAAAAATACCATTAAAAACATTCCCGTTCCCCAATGCATTGTCCACTGCTGGGCTGGCAGCCCTAGCCATTTCAAGAGCGTATTCGCAGGAGCTGATTCCAACTCCCCGAAGATTAAGCGGAACACTACACCAACTACGATGGTAGAAGTTAAAGCCGGTATAAAATAGGCAGAGCGAAAAAAATTACGTCCCGGTATAGCCTTAGAATTCAAGATGACCGCTAGCACTAAAGGAAGCGGGATCAGAATAATTAGTGTCCAAATAGTGTAAATTGTTGTATTACGCAAGGCTGCATAAAAATGCGGATTGAGTAATTTTTTGTAATTTTCTACCCCAATAAATTTTGTTTCTCCAGGTAATACTTCTTGAAAACTCATTATGATCGTCGAAATGGAAGGATAAAGGAAAAATAGTAAAAAGGACAGGATAAACGGTGATACAAAAATATACGGAGCAGCCTTTTGAGAAAAAATAATCCCGTTTCCTGTTCGTTTCCGGGGTACTGTTTGCATTGAGCAGCCTGGTTTATTTTCCACCGCGATACCCCTCCTGATTTAATCGTTGTATCATCCCCGAGCCAAAAAACATAGAGTGGTGAGGGGAGACGTCGTGCCACGGCATCAATCAAATCTCCCCTCTATCATTCAAGCCACTCCTGTTTATTGTTTTCTCATTTCATCTGCCACTTTTTTCAGAGCTTGCTCTGGGGACATGCTCTTTTCTTTTAAAACCTTGTACAAAACCGTTTGGACCACTAACTCATTCATTTTTGGAGTGTTTTCAGTCACTGTCGGCGAATTGATTTCGTCTTTCACACTCATAAGAACATCGAAAATATAATCACCAAAGTATTCTGTATATTTATTCGGCTCTTTCAGCGCAGGATCACTCCAAACATCCCAACGAATCGGATCAAATCCAAGTTGTTTCCAAATTTGGATGTTAGCTTCCTTAGATAATTTAGCAAACGCTAAAAACTCCTTCGCCAGCTCTACATTCTTACATTGGTTAGTGATAGCGGTTCCAGTGCCGCCCATGCCTGCTGACCGCTTTCCATCTGCCGTCCATTTTGGCATCGGTTTAATGATTATTTTCCCTTTTAAATCTGGCATGTAGTCGGTAAACCGCACCATGTACCACATCGGCATCACAACAGATGCAGCCCCGCCTTTATTCATAAACCCATAATATTCTTCTGCATGATGGTTCCCACCCGGAGCAGCTATAGCAATTTTTTCATCTAACAGTTGTTTCAAAAATGTTAATGTTTTTATGTTGATATCGTTATCTAAAATTACCTTTCCGTCCTTATCGTAAAAATCAGATCCTTGTTGTACAACTAGGGGCCAGTAAGTCCATGGACCGTCTGTTTCAATTGTCATCATCGGCTTTCCTGTAGCGCTAACTACCTTCTTACCTGCCTCTCTAAAATCATCCCATGTAACGATTTCGTCAGGGTTTACCCCTGCTTTATCCAATAATTCTTTATTATAGTAAATGACGGTCGCACCGACGTGAAAATCAATTCCATAGTACTTTCCATCTTTAGAGTAGATATCGAATCTTGATTGAATAGCTTTGTCTTTTACGGGGTCTATAATGTCATTTAACTCTACTAACTGCGGTTTTCCTTTTAAATAGTTGGAGAAACGAGAAATCTCAATATCTACAATGTCCGGCGCTCCTACTCCGGATTGCAAAGATAAAAGCAGTTTGTTATGCATGTCATCATACGGATAAGTGGTAGTTTCTAGCTGAATCTTTTTGTCAGGGTGTGTTTTATTCCACTCATCAGCCATAAACTCGAAAAACTTTGCATGTTGCTCTCCAAATGTCCATAATGTCAGTTTAGTGGCACCATTTGCGCCTTTGCTCGATTGACCAGAATTGCTTGAGTCACCTGAACAACCAGCTAAAAACGTTGATACAGCCATAAATAAGACTAGTAGCAATAAAGACCACTTTTTCATCGGTTTACCTCCCCCCTGATTTCAAGCGCGGGTCAACTACTGTTTACGCCATGTTGCTACTATCGTTGAAAACGCTTTTAAAACTAACCACCTCTCCCCCTTTGTTTATTTCAAATCCTTTTTATAAGGATCTGAAAACAATTTGACCTTACAAATAGTATGTTTTATCCTAATACCGTTTTATATTGTACGTATAACTTTTAACTTCATTGTACCATTGTATATATTTTTTTCAATACAAAATTTAAAAAAATCAAGAAATAATTTTTATCCACCTTAAAATTGATACCGAAAGTTGTCCATATAACTTCCGTTACGTTGATGACTTTGCTTACACATTCGAAATTACCTCTCTTCTGTTAATGGCCAACTTTTATGTATGATAAAAACGAAGGACATGAGCCCTCCTTCCAGCCCATGTCCTTGGTGTTGTGCCGTATGGATTTGCACGCTGGCTTCACCTTACCGTCCCCGCCAGAATACTTCATTCCATCTTAGTTCGTTCTTGAATGAGGAGACGGACGTATGTTCATTGATCACGACGCATTCGATGCCGGCCATTTCCGCAAAATCCTGCAGTTGTTCTGTTGTAACTGCAAATGAGAAGCACGTATGGTGGGCGCCGCCAGCTAAAATCCATGCTTCAGCGGAGTCGCGGAGTGACGGGCGCGGTTTCCATAGAATGCGCGCAACAGGCAGTTTCGGCATCTCATGTTCTGGTTTCACTGCATCGACTTCATTGACAATGAGACGGAAACGGTGTCCTAAGTCAATCAACGAAGCATTGACCGCAGCACCCTCGCCGCCGTCAAACACGAGACGGGCTGGATCTTCTTTTCCACCGATCGAAAGCGGATGGACTTCGATGCGCGGCCGGGTTGCGGCAATCGTCGGGCATACTTCGAGCATATGCGCGCCAAGAATCAGTTCGTTGCCCGGCTCAAAGTGGTACGTGTAGTCTTCCATGAACGATGTTCCTTTGCCATCCGCCATGACTTTCATCAACCGAACGAGGGCGGCCGTTTTCCAGTCGCCTTCGCCGCCAAATCCATATCCCTCTGCCATAAGCCGTTGAACCGCTAGTCCTGGAAGTTGCTTCATGCCGTGCAAATCTTCAAACGTCGTCGTAAAGGCAGTGAAGTTCCCGTCTTGCAAAAAGGCTTTTAACCCAAGCTCAATCCGCGCCTGCTCACGGATCGACTCGCGAACCGGTCCATCTTGACGGCCAGCAGGTACAATGTCATACAGTTCGGCATATTCATCAAGCAGTTCGTTAACGCTTTGTTCAGAAACATCGCGAATAGATTGCACCAAATCCCCAATGCCATAACCGTTGATCGACCAGCCGAATTGAATTTGCGCTCCCACTTTGTCCCCTTCCGTTACCGCCACTTCACGCATGTTATCGCCGAAACGGGCAACTTTAAGATGTCGGCTTTCCGCAAAGGCGACGGCCGTCCGCATCCATTTCGCCAGCCGCTCGCGGACTTCTGGGTCTTCCCAATGACCAACGACCACTTTCCGGGCAACTCCCATTCTCGCACCGATAAATCCGTATTCTCGGTCACCGTGAGCTGATTGGTTTAAGTTCATAAAGTCCATATCGATGCTGTCCCACGGAATATCACGGTTAAACTGGGTGTGAAGATGCAATAACGGTTTTCTCAACTCCAAAAGGCCGCCAATCCACATTTTCGCTGGCGAGAACGTATGCATCCAAGTGATGACCCCAGCGCATTGTTCGCTCGCATTCGCCTCAAGGCAAACGCGCCGGATTTCCTCTGGCGTCGTCACGACTGATTTGAAAACGAATGGGAACGGAAACACCGAATCGCGATTCCATTCATTGACCATGATTCTTGAATGTTCTTCGACTTGTTTTAACGCTTCTTCTCCGTACAAGTGCTGACTTCCTGTCACAAACCAAAATTCATAAGGACGTAATGACAGCATCATTGCTCCTCCCCGTTCACGATAAAGTCACAGATTCTTTCGCCGCTCGTGCGGTTTCTTTCCAATGTTTAAGCCGTTTCATGACATCGTTTTCCCCACGGCCGAAGTAGTCATGCAACTTCGTATATTCTTGGTACAACTGCTCGTACATCGCGACATTCTCCGGAATCGGTTTGAACGTCTCTTCACGCACTTTTCCCATGTTTCGCGCCGCCTCAACGATTGATTCATAACCGCCGTTTTCTTTGCCGGCCGCAACCGCCGCAAACATGGCGGCTCCGACTGCAGGAGTTTGTTTAGATGCCGCAATTTTAATCTCGCGGTTGGTCACATCGGCATAAATTTGCATGAGCAGCTTATTTTTTTGCGGCAATCCGCCGCATGCGTACAATTCGTCAACCTTGACACCGTTTTCAACGAAAGCATCGATAATTTTGCGCGTGCCAAAGGCCGTTGCTTCAAGCAGCGCGCGGTAAATCTCCTCTGGTTTGGTCAGCAACGTATATCCAACGATGAGCCCGGTTAAATCGGTATCGACCAACACGGAGCGGTTGCCGTTCCACCAGTCCAACGCGAGCAGCCCGGTTTCCCCCGGCCGATAGGCAGCAGCGCGCTTTTCCAGCCACTCATGGACACTAACCCCTTCTTTTTCCGCCGCTTCTTTCACATAAGCCGGGACGCCTTGTTCAACATACCAAGCGAAAATGTCACCCACCGCTGACTGCCCGGCTTCATAGCCGAAATATCCTGGAATGATGCCATCCTCGACCACCCCGCACATTCCTTCCACATACTTTTCTTCCGTGCCAAGCAACATGTGGCAAATCGATGTTCCCATCGCCATCACCAGCTTGCCGGGCTCGACAACCCCGACGCCTGGTACGGCCGCATGGGCATCGACATTTCCGACGGCAACGGCTGTTCCCGGAAGGAGGCCCATCATAGCGGCCATTTCATTGGTCAGCACACCTGCTCTCGTACCAAGCGGAACGATCGGGCCGCGCAGTTTCGTTTCTGTTAAGTGTTCCAGCCGCGGGTCGAGCGCCCGGAAAAACTCCTTGCTTGGATAGCCGTCCTGTTTATGCCAAATGGACTTATAGCCCGCCGCACAGCTATTCCGGACGATATTGCCGGTCATTTTGAAAATGACCCAATCAGTCGCCTCGAGGAAAAGATCAGTTTGTTCGTAAATCTCCGAATCTTCGTTTAAAATCTGCCAAATTTTCGCAATCATCCATTCAGATGAAATTTTTCCGCCGTATCTCGGCAAAAACGCTTCGCCTCGTTTGGCCGCAATTTCATTGAGCAAGTTCGCCTCATCCTGGGCGGCATGGTGCTTCCACAATTTCACCCAGCTGTGCGGGTGATGCTTAAACTCCGGTTTCAAGCAAAGCGGCTCGCCAGAAGCATCGACCGGCAGCATCGTGCATGAAGTAAAATCAATGCCGACCCCGATCACATCAGCTGGGTTGACCCCAGACTTTTGCAATACCGTTGGAACAGCGGTCGCCAATACTTCAATATAATCAGCCGGGTGTTGCAGCGCCCAGTCTGGCTCGAGTTGTACGTTCGATTCCGGCAGCACTTCATCAATGACTCCATGAGGATACGGAGTGACATGGTCCGCAATTTCGTTTCCTTCTAGATCAACAAGAACCGCTCGCCCCGATTCGGTGCCATAGTCAATGCCAATGACATACTTTTTCCCCATCTCGATCTCCCTCCCTTTATTGCCCGTAGTAAGCGTTTGCGCCATGCTTGCGCAAATAGTGGCGGTCAAGTAGCGACTGGCTGATCGGTTGCACATTTGGATTGAGCATGAATGTTCTTGCCGCCATTTTCGCCACTTCTTCCAAGACAACGGCATTATGAACCGCGTTCGCTGGATCTTTCCCCCAAGCAAACGGTCCGTGGCCGTGCACCAAGACACCTGGCATTTGCAGCGGATCGAGAAAACGAAACGTTTCCGTAATGACCTTTCCGGTCTCTAGTTCATAAGCTCCTTGAATTTCTTCATTGGTCATCGGACGAGTGCATGGAATTTCCCCATAAAAATAGTCCGCGTGCGTCGTCCCTAATACTGGAATTCCTTTTCCAGCCTGCGCCCAAATCGTCGCCCAAGTCGAATGGGTGTGAACAACTCCACCGATACCAGAAAATTGTTTATACAACCAGAGGTGGGTCGGGGTGTCCGACGACGGTTTTAAGTCCCCTTCCACCACATTTCCAGTTAAATCCACGACCACCATATCATCAATGGTCAACTTGTCATACGCCACCCCGCTTGGTTTAATGACAACCAATCCGCGCTCCCGGTCAATCCCGCTCACGTTTCCCCAGGTAAATGTCACGAGGCGGTATTGCGGGAGCTGCAGGTTGGCCTCTAATACGGCTTGTTTCAACTCCTCAAGCATTGGCTCCCACTCCCTATGAAAAAACTCCTCACCTCCATTATACTATTGTACGTACAATTCTTCTATAACTTTTTTTGATCTCTCATACATTTTTTAAATTTCCTTTGTTGAGTTACGGACAATTAGCTCCGGTCGATAAATGATATCGCCAATTTTATCGACTGATCGTTGTTCGATCATTTGAATGAGCATCTCGGCCGCTTGGACGCCCATTTCTGTTTTCGGATGACGAATTGTCGTCAATTTCACCTCCGTCGCTGTCGCAAATGTAGAGTCATCAAAGCCAACGATCGAAATGTCATCGGGAACCGATAACCCTTGTTGGCGAATGACTTCAAGAAGCAAAATCGCCAGCTCATCGTTGTAGCAGACAAAGGCAGTCGGGCGCTCCTCTTTTGGCCGTTGCAAAAACTCTCGCGCCACCTCAAGCGGTTTTGTCCATTTCTCCTCTGTTGCGTAGGAAAGAAGATACTCCGTCGCCACAGGCACCTCGTGTTGCTGATGGGCGCGAATAAAGCCGCGCAAACGATCCACCCCTTGCAAATCGTCGGTTTTAAAGAAACCAGCAATCCGGCGGTGCCCTAAACGAATGAGATGGTCGGTCAATAAAAATCCTCCCTGCTCGTCGTCCATTTTGACGCATGGACAGCTCACTTCCAAATAGCGGGCATTGATCATCACGTACGGAATATGGAGGTTATTGAGCGACAAGTAGTAGCCCAGATTTGGATTTCCTTGCGCGCTTTTTGTCGGTTCGATGATCAGTCCGCTTAATGGCTCCCGAATCATCTCCTCAAGCTGCTCTTTCTCTCTCTGTTTATCATTATTCGTGCTGGCAAGCAAAAGACGGTATCCTTTCTCCCGCAGCGTCTCCTCCGCCCCTCGGACGATATGGGGAAAAATATAATCGGAAATATAGGTCGTCACGATCCCGATCGTTTTCGTATCCACCTGTTCTTTCGGCTTCGGCCGGGACACAAATGTGCCGCTCCCTTGGATTTTGTACAGCCATCCTTCCTTCTCGAGTTCCCCTAGCGCCTGCCGAACCGTATGTCGGCTTAGTTGAAACTGGTTGGCGATTTCGTGCTCGGTTGGAATTTTCTCATCCGGCTTCATTTGTCCGGAAATGATCCAAGATAAAATTTCTTGTTTTAATTGCAGATATTTAGGCAGCGTTTTCTCCTTCATAGTCCACCTCAACGATAAAATAATGAGATACAAATTAATTTTATTATAACAGTTTTTATTTGTCCGTATCTATTGTTATAATCTCAAGAAAGAAGCAAACATTTCATCCATTCCTTCTTCCATGGCCTTGCGGGGTCGTTTTCGTTAAGTTCATTGAATTGGATGGTAGAGTTCAACAATGCTCCCGTCTTTCTCTCAATCACGTCATAGGAGCACTTCGGAATTTGAAATGCAATGTTTTTCCAAATTTACGCACAAAAATCCCCTTTTCTCCACTAGGAATGAGAGAAAACCACCCAATGGAAAAAAGGGGATGAAAAACAAAATAACGAACTACTCCAACTCCTCAATCATCGACACAACCGCATTCCACAAATCCTTATGCGACCAACTCGGGAGAGTCGGACGCCGAACGGCAAGCTCGTGAGAGGCAGGGAGGTGGACAAAGCCAGCCTGCACGGACAAATTTTCACTGCTTATTTTATGCAAGACAGAATACATGACATGGTTGCACAAATACGTTCCTGCCGTATTAGAAATTTGCGCAGGGTATCCCCGCTCATTCAGGACATTGACAAACCGGCGGATCGGCAATGTAGAGAAATAAGCTGCTGGTCCGTCTTCGACAATGGGCTCATCTTGCACATGTATTCCACGGTTATCCGGCCCTCCGTCTTGACAATTGATTGCTACTCGTTCGGGGGTGATTTTTGTACGACCGGCAGCGAGACCGAGCGACATAACGACATCCGGTTGGATTTGTTCCAGGTGCTCTAAACAGCGCAAGGACGACTGCGAAAAGTCAACCGGAAGCACGCGGCCGTAAACCTGATACTTTCCAATCTCCATTCCGTCCAGTTCTGTCGCAATTCGTTCCGTTGGGTTAATAGGAAATTCCAAAAAAGGTTCAAACCCTGTTAATAACAGCTTTTTCATTAAGAATATCCCTCCCAACGCTAAACGTTTCAGTTTAATAGTAGAAAAATAAATAAGTCAGGGATATGAATAAACATCCTGTGCCCGTGCCAAGCAAAACAGTTTTGATGCGATCCGTCGTTCGATTTTTCCAATCCTTCAACCAAACATCATTTGCCCACTTTTCTTCTTCCCGAATCAACATCTTTGGTTTCGGCACTATCCATCGGTATAGTTGCTGAAAGCCTTGGAAAAAAGGGCGGAAAAAACCGGTTTGATGAACAAACAACGCCGCTCCCAGCGCCAATAACGTAAGGCCCAACAAAAAACACTCGTTAATGAAAACAAGTGCACTCATCTCATAAAATCGTTTTATGCATAACAAAACAGCGATCGTACAAAAACTAGCCACGAAGTACAGCGCCATGCTCCCCCTCCTTACGGAGAAAAAGAGGAAGAATTATCCATATTAGGAATAATTCTTCCCCTTATTTATCTTACTCCGCTACTTTTTTCGCCCAGCGCACATCCGGATAACGGTTGACAGGATAAACAATTCCTTTGAATTTGGACGACGTTAAATAATTTTGCGAATAGAAATAAACAGGGATAAACGGCAAATCCGTCATTAATACTTTTTCCGCTTCATGGAGGAGTTCATATCGTTTCTGGTCATCTTGTTCTACTTTCGCTTTGGCCATCAAATCATCAAATCGCTTGTTTACCCAGTTCGTGCGGTTGTTCGGGCTGTCACCTAAGTAGTAATCCAAAATCACTGTCGGGTCAACAAACACACCGACCCAACCCATGCGGGCCATTTGGAAATTGGACTGCTGTGTCGTTTCCAAGTATGTTTTCCATTCTTGGTTGGCCAGTTTCACTTTCACGCCAAGGTTCGTTTTCAACATTTCTTGAACAGCTTCAGCAATTTTTTTATGGTTCTCGGCGGTATTATACATTAGCGTGACTTCTGGAAGCTTTGTCCATCCTTCTTCCTTCATACCTTCTTCCAATAACTGTTTCGCTTCTTTGACGTTCTCTTCAAAATAAGAACCGCCCACTTCGCGGAAATCGCCTTTCGGAGTATTGACACCGTATGGTACGAAGGCATAAGCCGGTTTTTCACCAGATTTGGTAATATTTTTGACAATTGCCTCCCGATCAATGGCCATGGCAAAAGCGCGGCGAATTTTTGCGTTCGTAAACGGTGGTTTGTCTACATTCAGCATAAACATATACGTACCAAAGTATGGAGTGATTTTAAACTCCTTATTATTTTTTTCTTGGTCAATGACGTCAGTCGGCAAGGTGTCAATTAAGTCAAGCTCCCCTGTTTTATACATTTGATAGTATGTCGTCGCATCATTGACCATCTTCCATGTTACCTTTTGCATATTAATTTGATCTTTGTTCCAATAATGTTCATTCTTTTCGATGACAACTTCACTATTATGCTTCCATTCTGTCAAACGATAAGCCCCGTTGCTTACATATCCTTTTGCGTCCGCTGCCCATTTCGGGTTCGATTCAACGAGAGATTTTTTCACTGGATAAAATGTCCACATGGTCAGCAATTTATCAAAATATCCCAACGGTGCTTTTAATTCCACTTGGAATGTTTTGTCATCCAACGCCTTAATCCCTACCTGATCCGCGCTTCCCTTTCCTTTGTTATATTCTTCGGCCCCCTTGATGTAATACATATAAAAAGCGAACGGGCTCCCTGTCTTCGGATCAAGCACACGTTTCCAAGCGTATTCAAAGTCATAGGCCGTGACTGGATCACCGTCAGACCATTTTGCATCCTCACGAATCGTAAACGTATACGTTTTTCCATCTTCTGATATTTTTACATCACTTGCGGCTCCTAATACAGGCTCTCCTTTTTGATTTTTCGTATACAATCCTTCAAATAGGTGGTCGATCACCCATCCCGACGTCGTATCCGATGCGATAGCAGGGTCTAAGCTAGGCGGCTCGGTCTTTGCATTCAACGTAATTTCCTGCTTAATATTCTTGGTCGCCTCGCCTCCTTCATTTGACGGCGTTTCATTGCCGCAACCGGCGAGCGCCGTTGAAACGAATAGCAACAACACCAATACAGTTAGAAGACTTCTTTTCATCCTTGATTGATCCTCCCTTGAATATTTTTACTGATGATATAAATGACAAGCTGTCCAATGGTTTTTTCTGACTTCCTTCCAAGCTGGCTCCTCTTCCTTGCAAATATCCATGGCATATGGGCATCGCGTCCGAAATCTGCAGCCACTTGGCGGGTTGACGGGACTCGGCGGATCCCCGGATAGAACAATTCTTTCCCTTTTTCTCGCCAATCTTGGGCTAGGGATCGGTATAGCTGACAAAAGCGCCTGCGTGTAAGGATGCAACGGTTCTTCAAACAGCTCGGAACTCGTTGCAATTTCCATCATCTTGCCAAGGTACATCACCCCTATCCGATCGCTAATATGTTTGACCATCCCTAAATCATGGGCAATAAACAAATAGGTTAAATTTCCCTCTTGCTTTAAATCATCCAGCAAGTTCACGACTTGCGCTTGAATCGACACGTCCAAAGCCGAGATTGGCTCATCGGCAACAATAAATTTCGGTTTAACCGCCAACGCACGGGCAATGCCAATTCTTTGCCTCTGCCCCCCGCTAAACTCATGGGGGAACCGCTGTGCATGTTCCGGATGTAATCCTACTTTTTCAAGAAGAGCGTACACCATCTCCTGCCGTTCTTTTCCTTTCGCTAACTGATGGGCATCAATACCTTCCGCAATAATATCGCCAACCCTCATCCGCGGATTCAACGACGCATGAGGATCTTGGAAAATCATCTGCATTTCCCGGTTCAACCTTTTCCTTGTCGATCGGTCCAAATCACCCGCCAACTCATGGCCGTCAAAACGAATCGTGCCAGAAGTCGGAGCATGGAGGCCTACAATCATCTTCCCTAACGTCGATTTTCCACTTCCACTTTCTCCCACTAATCCAAATGTTTCCCCTTTGCGAATCGAAAACGAAATGTCATCGACCGATTTTACCGTTTGATTCGGGCCAATCCGAAAATATTTTTTTACGTTCTCCACCTGCAAAATCTCTTCGGACATTCACTGCTCCCTCCCCGTTGCAACCAGTGGTTCCACCTTTGGAGCTCTCGGATCATTCAGCCAGCATCTCGCTGTATGTCCTTCGGAAATAACGAACTCCTGAGGGCTTTTTTTAACACAAATTTCCATTGCATATTGGCAACGCGGAGCAAACGGACAGCCTTTTGGCGGTGAAAAAAGGTCGGGAGGTGCCCCTTCGATCGGCACTAAACGTCTTTTTTCCTTTTCGTGCAAATTCGGAATCGATTGCAACAGCCCCCATGTATACGGATGTTTGGAGTTTTCAAATATATCGAAAACATCCCCCGTTTCCACGACCGTCCCGCCATACATAACGATCACCCGTTGCGCCATTTCGGCCACTACTCCTAAATCATGGGTAATTAAAATGATCGACGTGCCCATCTTTTGCTGCAGCTCTTTCATTAAATGGAGAATTTGCGCTTGGATCGTTACGTCCAATGCCGTCGTCGGTTCATCAGCAATAAGTAGTTTGGGATTGCAGGCTAAAGCGATCGCAATCACTACTCTCTGCCTCATTCCGCCGCTGAACTCATGGGGATATTGGTGATATCTTTCTTCCGCGTTCGGAATCCCTACTAGCCTCAACAGATCGACTGCCTTTTGTTTCGCCTCGATCTTTGATAGTTTTTGATGCTTCCGCATCCCTTCTGCAATCTGTTTGCCGATCTTCATCGTTGGGTTTAATGAAGTCATTGGATCTTGGAAAACCATCCCAATTTCTGAACCTTTTAATTTTCGCATGTCTTTTTTGGATAAATGAGTGAGATCTCTTCCGTTGAAGAGAATTTTTCCTTCTTTAATATTTTTTCTTGGAATTAACCCCATAATAGTTTGCACGGTCACGGTCTTGCCGCTCCCGCTCTCCCCGACAATAGCAACCACTTCTCCTTGATCAATGTAAAACGAAACATCTCGAACCGCCTGCACTTCCCCACCGTAGATCGGGAATATCACTTTTAAATGTTCTACTTCCAATAGATGGCCCATTGAAATGATCACCCCCTACTTTCTTCTCGGATCTAATGCATCTTGCAAGCCATCTCCAAATACGTTAAAAGCGAACATGGTTAACGAGATCATGAGACCCGGAAAAAACAGTCTCCACCATTGGCCGCTTAAGATGACCCCCAAAGCATCATTCGCCATCGTCCCCCAGCTGGCAAATGGGGCTTGTACGCCTAATCCTAAAAAACTTAAAAATGATTCAGCAAAAATGGCCTGAGGAATCGTAAACGTTAAATTTACAATAATGATTCCTAACGTGTTGGGCAGCAAGTGTCGGAAAATAATTTTTGCATGAGACGTTCCCAGTTTCTGGGCCGCCATAACGTATTCTTGTTGCTTTAACTGAAGAATTTGGCCGCGAATAATTCGGGCCATCCCTACCCATCCAGTGATCGAGAGCGCGACAATGATCGTCCATAACCCCGGCTCCATCACAACCATGAGCAAGATCACAACTAATAGGTAAGGAATGCCATACAATACCTCGACAATTCTCATTAAAATGTTGTCGATTCGATCTCCTAGTTTTCCTCTTCCTGCCATATATCCTGAGACGCCGCCAATCAACACCCCGATAACCAAATCGATGAGAGCGGCCACAAAACCAACCGTCAACGATATGCGAGCGCCATACCATGTGCGCGACCACATATCTCGCCCTAAATCATCTGTTCCAAACCAATGTTTGCTGGAAGGCGGTTGATTTCCGTTCGTTAAACTTTGATCATCGTAACTATATGGAACTAAGTGAGGTCCAATAATGGCCATAATAACGATGCATAATAAGAGCAACGCCCCGAACATCGCCATTTTATTTTTGATGATTTTCAAACCGGCTTCCTTCCAAAAACTGAGACTCGGTCTTTGAATGGCATCTGACTGAAGCTTGCTACGGTCGATAGGACGAAATAAGTCGGCCTCTTCTTTCGCTGAAATCACGCTCATTCCCCCCTGCTCGTCAACTTAATTCTTGGGTCAATCAAGCGATATGACAGGTCGACAAGAAATAACGTAATGACAAGAATCGTGCTGAAGAAAACCGTCGTGCCTAAAATAACCGGATAGTCACGGTTAAAGATGCTGTCGACAAAATATTTTCCTAACCCTGGTATAGCGAAGATTTTCTCAATAACGAATGTTCCGGTAATTAAAACAGCAAATAACGGGCCGATAAATGTAATGACTGGTAAAATAGCATTTCGTATGCCATGCTTGATGACAATAGCGATCGGGGATAGCCCTTTTGCCTCTGCCATTTTGATATAGTTTTGTTGCATCACTTCCAACATGCTAGAACGCATAAAACGGGCGATCACTGCCATCGGGGTGGCAGCCAACGCGATCGACGGCAAGATGGAATGGGCCCATGTTCCCCAAGACGCTACAGGCAAAACTCCCCACTCAACAGCAAAATATTTGATTAACAATGGCGCTAAAATAAAACTTGGTACAGAAATGCCTACAATGGCAATAAACATCGCTATATGATCAAGCAGCTTATTATGGTTTAGCGCAGCGATAATGCCAAGCAACAATCCAAACACAACGGCAATCACCAACGCTTGCAATCCAAGAAGCGCGGAAACAGGGAATCCGTCTGCGATAAGGGTATTTACGTCCCTTGTTTCAGACTGAATCGATGGTCCTAAATCAAACGTTATTAAATTTTTCATATACAATGCATACTGGACTGGCAGTGGCTTGTCCAAGTTGTATTTCGCCCGAATGTTTTGCAATACTTCTTCAGGCAACACATTAGCGTCGGAAGCAAATGGATCACCGGGAATCGATTTCATGATGATAAAAGTTAATGTGGCGATGAGCCAAACGGTGACAACCATTGTCACCAGACGTTTCATGACGTACACGGTCATTCCCCTCCCTTGTTCTAAGCATTCACATGCCCTAGCACGCCGTTCGTCGCCGTCATGGCGATAATGACACATCCCCACATATGTTTATAGGCAGTGACGATATCATTGCATGTAAACGTGATCGTTTTCGGGCCGATTAATGTCACTGTCGGTAATGTCGTTGTCATCATCGCTTGGTTTGGTCCTTTAAATTCAATTTCAAAGGTAACCGGCCCTTCTAGTTTCAACGGAGGGCATTGTTTCGCTTTCTGTACGGCCTGTTTCGCTTTTTCTCTAATTAACTCATGCGCTTTTGTCGGGTGAAGCAACTCCGCCGCAAAGCGGTCAATCCCGCGCTTGACTACAGCCGCTTCAACGTGAGGCAACGTTTCAAGCACTTCTTTCACATAAGCATCATCACCCGAGATAAAAATGGCCGGTACGTTGTAATAACCTGCAACAAACGCATTCATCTCTGTTTCCCCAACAACACGGCCATTAATCTTGATCTCATTCACACAGATGCCGGCCAAACTATGACTGATTATGGTCCTTTCCGATCCACCTTCACGTCCATGATGGCCAACAAACATAATCCCGTCAAAGCTATCATCAAGCCCCTCGAGCTGACACATCACGCGATTGTTCCCAGAGACAAGGCGCGCCCGCGGATCCAATTCCTCGATCAGGATGTTGGACATATTGCCATGGCCATCAGCAACCACTACTTCCGTCGCTCCTCCTAAAAAAGCACCCTCAATCGCTGCATTGACGTCCTGAGTCATGAGCTTACGGAACCGCTGGTATTCACTGTTCGTTTTTAATTGTTGGTTGGTTGCCACACCAGAGATCCCTTCCATATCGGCTGAAATAAAAATTTTCATAGCAACAACACCCCTTCTTTTTCAATTTATAAACAGCTAACGATTTTAAATATAATCAAACGTGTTTTTATATACTTCGAGCTGTACGATCGTATCCATTTCAAGAATCCCGTGTACACCATTTAGCATTTTTACTACTTCAGTGATTTCATCTTGACTGGGCACTGCAATTTGGATTAAAAGTTGGTAGCTTCCAGAAGTTAACGTAATATAGCGAACTTCTTTTATTTTCTTCAGCTGTTCAATCACATCCATTAACTTGTTCGCTTCCGTTTTTAAACGAATGATCGCCCCTGCGCGAATCCCAAGAGCTATTGGATTCACGACTCCCACCACTTCGAGAATCCCATGATCGATTAAATTTTTGTACCTCATCCGCACTGTTTTTTCCGTAACATTCAAATGATTAGAAATTTCTGTAAAAGACATCCTACCATCCCGAGATAACAGTTTAATGATTTGTCGATCCAGATCATCGATTTCGTACTTCATAATTTCCCCTTTTCTATACCGTTATGGAATTTTAATAACGAAAATAGATACAAATAAGAAATAAAATTGGTTATTTACAGCACAAAAAACTTGTTTTAGTATCTTAATTAGGACTATTTGATTTTTTATTATAATCACAATTAACAAAATATTCAATAGCCCGTTTGTATTTTCCAAAATATTTTAAGAAGAAATATTTCCAGAGGGGGAGGAAATCCATATGGTGACTGTCATTTCCGGAGGAACAGTACTAGTAGGAAACGGACAAAGAATGGAATCGGCGCACATTGTCATTAAGAACGGAAAAATCAAAACTGTGGCAACCGAGCTGCCGGATGTCTCCTCCGATCAAGTGAACATGATCGATGCCTCAGGCAAATTCATTACACCTGGGTTGATTGACGTTCATACTCACCTTGGTATACACGAGGAAGGGATTGGTAAAGAGGGACACGATTTCAATGAAACGAGCAACCCAACGACCCCACACGTTCGGGCAATCGATGGAATTAACCCAAAAGATAAAGGATTTGAGGATGCGAGAAAAGCAGGAGTAACAACGGTGCAAGTCATGCCCGGAAGCGCCAACGTAATTGGCGGAGAAATGGCAGTCATCAAAACCGCTGGGCAAACCGTTGATGAAATGGTGGTCCGACATCCTTCAGGAATGAAAGCCGCTTTTGGAGAAAACCCGAAACGGGTGTATGGGGAAAAAGGAAAACTACCGACAACAAGAATGGGGATTGCCGCTTTATTCCGCGAGCAGTTCATTCAAGCGCAAACGTACTTGCAAAAAATCGAAAGCGGCAAAGAAGTCGAGCGGGATTTGAAACTGGAAAATTTAGCGAAAGTATTGAAAAGAGAAATTCCGCTGCGCGCTCATGCACATCGCGCCGATGACATCATGACAGTGATTCGCTTAGCGAAGGAGTTTGGTTTCCGCTATACGATCGAACATTGCACCGAGGGGCATCATATCGCCAATTATATTGCCGAGAATGGGGTCCGTGTCTCTGTCGGCCCAACCATGTCATCCCGATCAAAAGTGGAGCTCGCGGATAAAGGATGGCATACGCTCCTTGCTTTGCGGGACGCCGGCGTCTCTTTCTCGATTACGACCGACCACCCGGTTGTCGGCATTGAACATTTGATGACGAGCGCCATTCTCGCTGTGAAGCATGGGTTGGAGGAGTCTTTAGCTCTTCAAGCCATTACATTAAACGCGGCAAAACATTTAGGCATCGAAGACCGTGTAGGCTCGATCGAAGTTGGAAAAGACGCCGATATCGTCATTTGGAGCGGCGACCCCTTTGACTTGCGCGAAAGCGTGGAACTGACCATGATCAACGGGGAAATCGTATTTCAACGTAACTGACTCTTAAGTAACCATCAACCTTGCTTAAAACGGCTTCTACCCCCTATAGGCAGAAGCCGTTCTCTTCCCTACCTCCCCCGAAACACCGGCTTCCGCTTTTCTAAAAAGGCGCGGACGCCTTCGCGGTGGTCTTCGGTTTGCCGCATGCGCTGTTGGGCGTCGGTTTCGAGTTCGAGCACGCGAAGCAAATCTTCTTTTGTTTGTTCGACGTACAACATTTTCGTGGCGATCATGGCTTGAAGCGGTTTTTCTTGCAAGGAAGCGATTGCTTGTTCCGCCTGTTGTTCATCTTCGACGATGAAGTCAATCAGCCCGAGCTGCTGCGCTTCGTCCGCGCTCATCGGTTTTCCTTCCCAAATGATCTGTTTGGCTTTCGCCGTGCCGACCCGCTGGGCCAAGAAGAAATGCCCGCCGCCGTCTGGGATGAGGCCGATGCCAATGAAATTCATCGCCAAGCGCGCTTCTTTCGTGGCGATGAGGTAATCGCTCGCCAAGGCAAAGCTGAACCCAAGGCCGGCCGCTGGGCCATGGATGAGCGAAACGGTGATTTTCGGCATCGTATACAAGAGCATGATCATCTCCTGAATCGTTTTCATCACGGTTTGAAATTGGCTCGGGTCATCAACCGCCAGCATTGTCTTAATGTCGCCACCCGCAGAAAATCCTCTCCCTTTGCCGCGGATGACGACAACGGAAGCATCACTTTCCTTGATTTTCCGCAGCGCGTCGACGAGTTCCGTTAGCATTTGCACATCCATGGCATTTAACGCCTGCGGACGGTTCAGTTCCAATATCGCTTTGTTTTGGTCAAATGTCAGCACAACCGTTTCCATGGCTTTCCTCCTCTGAATGATGATCCATTTCTTTTCATTCGCCATGAAGATTGTTTTTTCCTTGTTGGCGGCAAAAATATCATGTTCTCCAACACATCCATGCTTGACATCTTCATCTACTTGTAATAGCTTCTATGTCGGTGTTGCTTTTTTTCGAAGCACAGCGTGCCGATAAAGGAGTGGATCGCATGAGAAATCCAAGTGTACGAAACATCTCGTTTTATCTAGCGGCGGCTTTGATCTTCTCGATGATGGTCTACAACGTCTTTTATCATCTAGGAACATTCCCGATTTCAAGCTGGGACGAAGCGCGTCATGGCGTCAATGCATACGAAATGCTGAGGCATGGAAACTTGATCGTCAACACATACCTTGGGCATCCTGATTACTGGAATTTAAAGCCTCCTGTTAGCTACTGGGCGATCATGATTGGCTATAAACTCGTTGGGATGAACGCGCTTGGTTTGCGGCTGATGTCTGGCATTTGCGCTACGCTCACGGCCGTTGCCATTGCGCTATTTGTGAAAAAACGGTTTGGAAGCATGGCCGCGATCGTCTCATTGCTTGCCTTGTCTACTAGCACCCAATATCTTCTCAACCATTGCGCTCGCACAGGAGATGCGGATTCGCTCTTTGTATTCTTCTTTACGTTATCCATCCTTTCTTTGCTGGCCGCCAGACGGCAGACGCGATGGTTGTATGCAGCGGGCCTTGCCTGTTCACTTGCTTTTTTAACGAAAAGTTGGCATGCGGGGAACATTCTGTTGATCATGGTCTTATATTTTCTCATCACTAGGCAGTGGGAGTCAGGACGCTGGCGCGCATGGTGGAGGGCAGCGCTCACCTTCGTTGTTCCTGTGCTCGCTTGGGCTTTTGCCCGCTATCACTATGATGGATTCAGTTTTTTTAAACAAATGATCGGATATGACTTGTTGTTGCGCTCCACTCGGCCCATTGAAGGTCATATCGGCGATGAAACCTACTACGGCATCATTCTTGTTCATTTTTTCTTTTGGTGGCTGGCGCTCTTGGTCGGAATCATGGTCATCAGTTACATGCAAGGCGTTCGTCTTTTAGCGTTTGAAGGAACAGACCATCGATTGAAAGAAGATGTGATCGGGATTTTGCTTTGGATTTGCGTCCCGCTTCTCATGTTTACCATAGCTAAGACGAAAATCAGATGGTACATCCTCCCTGTCTATCCGCCGCTTTGCCTATTGATTGGCATTTGCGCAAGTCAATTATGGAGAAAAGGAACGTGGGGAGCGCGGGGAGTGTTGCTGACTGGACTGTTGTTCGTCGCATCGTTTTACGAAACGAATATTCAACATTATATCCATCATCCCAAGCCAAATTTCGAACTGGCATTGCTTCAGCAGACCGCCCAAATGCCTGTTCATGGATACGAACTGTTTATGTACCATCCGTTGCACGAGAAAGGTCGCTGGCCGCAAAATGCGGTCTTGACAGCAGAGCTTGCGAATGACCTCAAACCTCGGCACGGAGGGCTGAAAACGTTCTTGCATACAAGCCGAAGCCTGCTTCTCGTGAAAAAAGCCTGGTTCAGCAAACAGCTCGAGCATCAATACCACCTGTCTGTTCTCGCCTCGAACCGTTGGGGATATATTCTGGAAAAGCACGCTTAAACATACAGCCTTGGAGTGCCACTCTCTCCAAGGCTGCGCAACTATTCTTCTAGAATTTTAGGAACAAACTTTACTCCAATCTCTTCTCATCCCGCTTAATTCTGGTTAAAAATAATCAATTTCAACTCCGTCATTTCCTCGATCGCATAGCGAATCCCTTCGCGGCCAAACCCGCTTTCTTTCACGCCGCCGTACGGCATATGGTCAACGCGGAACGTTGGGATGTCGTTAATCAACACGCCGCCAACGTGCAGTTGTTTCGCCGCTTTCCACGCGGTATGGACGTTGTCGGTGTAGATGCCCGCCTGCAAGCCGTAGCGCGAGTCATTGACAAGTTCAATGGCTTCATCGATCGAACGGACGCGGTTGATCAAGACGATCGGGGCGAACACTTCTTGGCAAGACACTTTCATCGTCGGTTCGGCGTCCACAATGACCGTCGGAAGCAAGATATTGCCGTCGCGCTCGCCGCCGAGGACGACGTTTGCGCCGCCTTGTTTTGCCTCTTCGATCCAAGAGAGCGCTCGGTCGACATCGTTTGGCGTAATCAAGGCGGATACATCGGTGGTTGGATCCAACGGGTCGCCTGTTTTCAACTGTTTCGCGGCGGCGACAAATTTTTCGACGAACTCGTCATAGCGCTTTTCATGGACATAGACGCGCTGGAGCGAAATACATACTTGTCCTTGGAACGTGAACGCGCCAAATACGCAGCGCGGGATGATGCGGTCAAGATCGACCTGCTCGTCGACGATCACGGCCGAGTTGGAGCCAAGCTCCAACGTCACCCGCTTTAAGCCTGCTTTATTGCGGATCGCGATGCCGACTTCCGGGCTGCCGGTGAAGGTGATCATGCTTTTCGGCAACGTTTTCTCTTTGCCTTNGGGATGATGCGGTCAAGATCGACCTGCTCGTCGACGATCACGGCCGAGTTGGAGCCAAGCTCCAACGTCACCCGCTTTAAGCCTGCTTTATTGCGGATCGCGATGCCGACTTCCGGGCTGCCGGTGAAGGTGATCATGCTGATGCGCGGGTCGGTGACGATTTTGTCGCCGACCGTGCGGCCGCTTCCCGTGACGACGTTGAGCGCCCCTTTCGGCAAACCGGCTTTTTCGAACAATTCGGCGATAAAATAGGCGGACAGCGGCGTTTGGCTGGCTGGTTTTAACACAACTGTGTTGCCCGAGGCGATGGCCGGGCCAAGTTTATGGGCGACCAAGTTCATCGGGAAGTTAAACGGCGTAATCGCCCCGATGACGCCGATCGGCTCGCGGACCGTCAAGGCGATGCGATTTTCCCCACCCGGCGCGGCGTCGAGCGGCAGTGTTTCCCCATGAATGCGTTTGGCTTCTTCGGCGGCGAATTTGTACGTTTGGATCGTGCGGGCGACTTCCCCTTTCGCCGTGGTGATCGGTTTGGCTGCTTCCAAGGCGATCAACTTCGCCGCTTCTTCCTGCCGCTCTTTCAGCTGCTCGACGACCCGCTCTAAAATGGCGGCTCGTTCATGCGCTGGCATGGCAGTCATCGTTTGCCGCGCGGCGTATGCCGCGGCAATGGCTTCATCGACTTCTTCTTCTGTCGCTGTCGGAATTTCGGCAATCGTCTCGCGTGAGTATGGCGATTTCAGCTCAGTGTACGACTTGGCTTCCCGCCATTCGCCGTTGATGTATAGTTTTTTTCTTTCCGCCATGTTCTCATCCTTTCCCTAACTAGTATTCGCAACCCAAACATTGCCTGTGTCAATACATTTTTTATTTCGCCACAAATTTGCTAGAATCCTCTTTTCTGATCCGTTTATAGGGCATGTTGCTGATCCTCTATCATTTTATTCCCCTCTTTCAAATTGGAGGATGGAAAGAGGTAAGAAAAAACCACAATAGAAACGATACTCACCCCAATTCCATACATAATCGGATTGGTCGAACTCAATCCCTCCACCGCTAAACCAGCCAGCACAACGACGGAACTAATCACGATGGAATAAAAACCAGCTTTCGCTGTTGCTCGCTTCCAAAAGAAACCGAGAACCACTGGTACGAAAATGGCGCCTGACAAAATGGCATAGGCTACATCCAATGCGACAAGAACATCCTGAATCCAAATAGCAAAGATAATGGCGACAATCCCAACCGCTAGCGTCATCATTCTGGACAAAAGGACAAACTGTCGATCGCTCATATTTTTGAGCCAATATTGCTTCAAAATATCATGCGATAACAGAGTAGACGAGGCAAGCAATGTTCCGGAGGCCGTTGACATGAGAGCAGAACATACGCTGGCCAAAATGAGCCCTAACAAGCCGTGTGGCAAAATCTCTAATGACATGTTGGCAAATACGTTTTGCGGATCGTTCATATTCGGAAAAACAATCACCCCGCACATGCCAATGACGCTTAACGCTACGGCATAAGCAACGCTGTAGAGACCAGCATATATTGCGCCGCCTCGGGCAATGTTCGGTGTTCTGGCCGTAAACACCCGTTGCCAAATATCTTGTGATACCACCATTCCTAACGTATAGAGCAAGAAGTATTGGAAAATATTTGCCCATCCCATGGACGTCAGATCAAAATGCGACGCTGGCAATCGCTCCAAAAGCGATGTCCATCCGCCGACATGGGACAAACTCATTGGCAACATTACGAAGAAAATGCCGACTGTCATGACGATAAACTGAATGATGTCCGTCATCGTAACGCTCCACATGCCCCCGAGAATCGTGTAAAACAGCACGATCCCCCCGCCGACTAACATCGAAACGGTCATGCTCCAACCTAAAACAGCATGAATGATTGTGCCCATCCCAATGACTTGTGTCACCGAAACCATCAGCGTATAAATCGCGGCAACCAACGCGCTGATCAAACGCGTTTTCTGATTGTAACGGCGGCCAAGCAGTTCGCTGATCGTGGTCACATGGGCGCCGTAAATTTGGTTTGTAAAAAACAGACCGAGCACAGCAATGCCCAAGCCAATCATAAAAACAAACCACATACCCGAAATCCCAAATTGATACCCTAACTTCGCCGTCCCAATCGTTGAAGCGCCGCCCAAAATCACAGCAGACAGACATCCAAGATAGACAAATAGTCCGAGATTTCGGCCTGCCAACGCAAAATCTTCGGCGGTTTTCGCCCGCTTCGCCCCCAAAATCCCTGCGACGATCAATACGAGAAAATAACATAAGAGAACCCCAGTATCCAGTGCGTTCATAACCATTCCCCCATCCTCTTATAATTCAGAAATCGATCTCCTTCGAGATCCTTTCATAAAGGCAGACATTCCTTCAACGAGACACGACATCGGTTCCTGAATACACCCAATTTCCAAATTGCAATCGACATGTGCCCCCTCTTTTTTCATTTTCCAGAAGCGAACGAATGCACACCGATTTCCGCTTCATATTCGGTCAACGCCTCGTCGAGCATGCTTAATCCTTCGTCAATCTGTTCTTTTGTCACGATCAGCGGTGGGATCATGCGAATCACTTCTCCTTGATTGCCGCATAGATAGAAAAGAACACCTTTTTGCAGGCAACGATTCAAAATATTCATCACTCCCTCCCCATTCGGTTCGCCAGTATGCGGATGGACGATCTCGATGCCGATCATCAGACCGATCGAACGCACGTCTCCAATGACGGGATGCTTCCTTTTTAAAACTTCCAGTTTTTTTCGCGCATATTCCCCAACTTCCCTGCAATTTTCCAACAATTTTTCTTCCCTAAATACTTCTAAAGTCGCCAGCGCCGCCTCGCATGCGATGGGGTTGCCGCCAAAGGTTGTCCCATGGCTGCCGAGCGGCCACTGTTTCATTAATTCTTTCGAAGCCACTGTTGCACTTAATGGAAGACCGGAAGCGATGCCCTTCGCAATTGCCATAATGTCTGGAGTGACACCGAATGTTTGAGCGGCAAACCACTCGCCAGTACGACCAAAACCTGTCTGTACTTCATCGAAAATAAGCAAAATTTCATAGCGATCACAAATTTCCCTCATCTTGTGAAGCCACCCTTTGGGAGGCACAATATATCCTCCTTCTCCCAACACCGGCTCTACAATCATGCATGCCACTTCTTCCGGAGTCACTTGATGGGCAAACAAAGAAGCCACGTCGTTTTCAAGCTTATTGGCAAAGTACACATCTGGATCCTCCTCAGCCGGACAATCCTTTGGATTGGCATATGGAAGTTGATACGTCAACCCGTTTGGCTGCAGGTACTTCCGATATTTGCTTTTCGATGTGCTGACACTAAGCGCCCCTAATGAACGGCCATGAAAGCATCCGGTAAATGAAATGACGTATGGCCTTCGCGTCACGTGTTTCGCTAATTTGATCGCACCTTCGATCGCTTCTGTTCCACTGTTGGCAAAAAAGAAGCAGTCAAGTCCTTCCGGCAAAATTTTCATCAGCTCTTCGGCCAAACGCAGAATTGATTCATACATGATGACGCCGCTCGGCCCGTGCATCAGGCGGTCTGCGGCCTCTTTGATGGCCTGCACGACTTTTGGATGGCGATGACCCGTATTGGCCACGGCAATACCGGAAGTAAAATCAAGGTATTTTTTTCCATCTAATCCGTAATAGTAGCATCCTTCTTCCTTGACAACCGGCAGATTCGGATGGTCTTTCGCCATCGTTGGCGCGAGCAGGTCGGGCATTTTGTGAAAGAGAGGCATCCAGTTGCTCTGTGTCACGCACAACTCCTCCTTTGGTTCAGACATGTTTGTTCATCGAAAACACAAAGACGCAATTTTTGTGCCATCATTTAAACTATTCTATATTTTTAGCCAATACCTCGCATTAACCTCCAACTTATTCTTCTGTTTTAGACTCCTATCATGACTTTGTTTACCATCCCCGATATCATTCATTTTTGAATCAAAAAATTCATTCTTGAATTAACACAGATGGTTCTTCTTCCAAGAAACATTTCCTCGTAGCAAAGAGATGGTTTTCAAATTAAAAAACCGCACCACAAAAAGGTGGCACGGTCCAAAAAACAGGATGTCGCCATCACCTTTTTCGACTGCATCGCGAAGTTTTCATGAGTAGTTTGGTCAGGAATCACTTATCATGCCAATTCAGCAATGACCTCTTCGATGACATCCAATGCTTCCTCCAGCTGTTCGTCTGTGATGACAAGCGGCGTTAATAGACGAATGACATTGCTGTATAGGCCCGCACTCATGACGATGACACCACGTTGATGGCATTCTCGCAAAATGGCGGCCGTTAATTCCTTATTCGGCGCTTTTGTCTTTGCATCGGTGACAAATTCGATGGCCACCATGGCCCCAAGCCCCCGTACATCCCCGACCGTCTCATATTTCTCCTGCAGCCGTCTGAACCGATTGATGGCTATTTGTCCAATGACATTGGCCCGTTCAACCAACTGTTCTTGTTGCAACATACGAATCACTTCCAAAGCAGCCACGCAACCAAGCGGGCTGCCCCCGTATGTCCCGCCGATTTCTCCTGGGTTGGGTGCATCCATGACTTCCGCTCTTCCCGTCACCGCACTGATCGGCACACCTGCCCCGATGGACTTCGACATGGTCATTAAATCGGGCACAACGTCAAAATGTTCAATGGCGAACATCTTCCCCGTTCGTCCAAACCCGGTCTGGATCTCATCGGCGATAAACAAAATCCCGTATTTTTCACAAATTTGTTTGACCCCTTGAACAAATGTTTTCGACGGAACAATAAACCCGCCCTCCCCTTGCACAGGCTCCATAATGATTGCGGCTACTTCTTCTGCCGGAACTTCCGAGAGAAAAAAGTCCTCAAGCCGCCGCAAAAGCTCGGCGTCCAATTCCTCGTTGGTCATGCCCGCTGGCTTTCGGTAATAATAGGGATACGGCATTTTGTACGTATCTGGCGCAAAGGGGCCGAATCCGAATTTATATGGCTTCACTTTGCTCGTGAGCGACATCGCCAGCAAGGTCCGTCCGTGAAACCCTCTTTCAAAAGAGAGAATGGCTTTTCTCCCTGTATACTTTCGAGCAATTTTGACGGCATTTTCGACCGCTTCTGCCCCGCTGTTCAAGAAAAAGGTCTTTTTATGATGAGCGCCTGGCGTGATGTGGTTTAATGTCTCGGCCAACTCAATATATGGCTCATACATCATGACATGGAAACACGGATGAATATACTGCTCCGCTTGTTTTTGGATCGCTTCCACCACTTTCGGCGGGCAATGGCCGACATTGAGGCTTCCAATCGCCCCGGCCAAGTCGATAAACGTATTTCCATCCACATCGGTTAAGAGCGCTCCCTCTCCTTTTACCGCAAACGTCGGTACGGTGTTAAACGGCCCCCGCGGAACATTCTGTTCTTTTTTTCTTAATAGCTCCTTTGCTTTTGGTCCCGGAATCGCTGTTTTTACTTGGATACATTTCTTTGTTTCTGTCTTCATCTTTTTCTCCCTCCGTCCCATTGTGCATCGTGATCCATCTTTTTAGAGATGCAAAAAACATGCCAAAAACTTCATGGAAAATCATATGACAAGGAAAGAGGATTTTTTCACTTCTTTGATAAAGTTAGTAATAGAAGCGCTGACAGACTACTAGGAGGGAAAAGCCATGCAGCGTGCAACCGACGTCTTGGAATTCGAGTTAGACGCGATATTGAAATCATCGCATGACAATATTGTGATTGCAGACGAAAACGGCATTGTTCTTCGCGCCAGCCCGAATTGCTTGTCCATTTATGGGAAAGATGTTTCTTATTTAGTCGGAAAATCGGTCTATCAATTAGAAAAAGAAAACGTCTTTTGCCCTTCGGTTACAGCTAGAGTATTACGGGAGAAAAAAGAGGTCCAATTGATGCAGCAAACCGCAACCGGACGGGTTGTCATGGCAACAGGCGTGCCTGTATTTGACCAACAGAACCACCTTGTTCGGGTCATCAGTTTTTCCCATGATTTAACAGAGTTGGAACGCTTGAAAGAAGACTATGAAAAGCTGAGAAAGCAGATGGAACATTATCAAATCGAAATAGGGGAATTGAAACCAGAAAATATTGTCATTCAAAGCAAGGAGATGGAACGAATTTGGAAGCTCGTGCACCGCGTGGCCCAATCGGATGCGACTGTTCTTTTCCTCGGCGAGTCTGGAGTCGGAAAAAACGTATTCGCCCGTTCACTTCACCTCAATAGCCCGCGGCGAAATGAACCGTTTATCGAAGTAAACTGCAGCGCCATTCCTGAATCGTTGTTTGAATCGGAAATGTTCGGCTATGAAAAGGGATCCTTTACCGGTGCGCAAAAAACAGGAAAACCGGGGCTGATCGAACTGGCCGACAAAGGAACTCTCTTCCTTGATGAAATTGGCGAGCTTCCCTTTTCGATGCAAGCGAAACTGCTAAAAGTTTTACAAGAGAAAAAAGTCACACGCGTTGGGGGCATTAAAGAACGAACGGTCGATTTTCGCCTGATCGCCTCGACGAATCAGAATCTAGAAGAGATGGTGAAGCAAGGGAAGTTCCGCCAAGATTTATTTTATCGTTTGCATGTGATCCCGATTTATGTTCCTTCTTTACGCGAGAGAAAAGAAGATATTTTTATGTTAGCGCAATACTTTTTAGAAAAGTTTAATAAAAAATACCATATGGATAAATATCTCCATCCATCCATTGTGGACCATCTCGTCCATTATGACTGGCCTGGCAACGTGCGAGAGTTGGAAAATATGATCGAACGATTGGTCATTACTTCCGAAACAAAAGCCATTTATCCGGAATATCTCCCTTTTTCGATCCAGAAACATCCAGAGGTGATCACAACCCATCAATCGTTGGAAAAACGGAACGAACCGTCGACATTAAAAGAAGCCATTGAACAAGTGGAACGGCAATGGCTCCTGCGTGCAGCCAAACAGTGCAAAACAACATACGAGATGGCTGATTATCTTGGCATCAGCCAGCCGACGGTCGTACGAAAGCTAAAAAAGTATCGCATTAATTCAAAAATGGATTAAAATCCATTTTTGAATTATTTTTTTATATTCAATTCATTTTTGCATCAATCAACGAGAAATAGAAGATGGCAAAACAATTCATTTTACGAACAGAGAAGGAAGCAGTCCTATTCACAAATGTTTTCTTTGCCCAACATCTCCTCTTTTTTGGCACGCTTTTTGCATCTAAATCTATTCAGAACATTTTCATTTCTTAAGGGGGTTTTTGGCATGTATCAACCAAAAGATTCATCTCAGTCTCCCCGCTTTTGCGGAGTTCGAACCTTTATGCGGTTAGAACAGATCAAAACGACAGATAACGTTGATTTTGTCGTGCTCGGTGTTCCATTCGACACTGCAGCCTCGAATCGCATCGGACAACGGTACGGTCCGCAACACATTCGCAATTTTTCTGTCCTGCTTCGCCCTTACAACCCGGACATGGATATTGATATTTTTGCCTATTGTTCGGGTGTCGATTACGGGGATATTGATGTCATTCCCGGAAATGCGTTGCGCACGTATGATCGTATCGTCGAAGAGCTGCGACCATTGTTGAAGAAAGATATCGTTCCGATTCTGATGGGCGGCGATCACTCCATTACATTGGGACACTTGCGGGCTTTTTGCGAACGCTTTGGACCAGTCGCACTCGTTCATTTTGACTCTCACAGCGACACTTGGGACCATTACTATGGAGAAAAATATATGCATGGCACGCCGTTCCGCCGCGCTGTCGAGGAAGGGCTGCTCGATGTAGATCATTCCATTCAAATCGGGATGCGCGGACCGCTTTACAGTGCCGATGATATCGAGGACGCACGACGGCTTGGTTTTGAAGTCATTCCGATGAAAGAGGTCCGGCAAATGGGCTTTTCGGAAGTAATGCGCCGCATCCATCAACGCGTCGGGGACAAACCCGTTTTCATTTCCTACGATATAGACTTTGTCGATCCTGCTTTTGCCCCGGGTACTGGCACACCGGAAGTAGGCGGACCGACCAGCTATGAAGCACTCGAATACGTAAGGGGGCTTGACGGGTTAAATATTGTCGGATTTGACCTTGTCGAAGTGTTGCCTGCTTACGACAGCGGAGAAATTACCGCTGTACTGGCTTCCTCCATTATCTATGAGATGATCACACTCGTTGCGTTAAAGAAAAAACGATTGCAGCTGAAAAACCTGTCGGCAACGACAACACCCTAAAAACACTCACAAACAAAAAGGAGCGGCTTTCGATGTCTCGGGACCATGTGTATATCAACGGAAAATGGTGCAAAGGAGAAGGAGAAAAAAGAGCAATGATCAATCCCTCGAATGAGGAAGTCATCATAGAAATCAATGAAGCATCCCAACAACAAGCCGTAGAAGCGATCCAAGCAGCCCGTCATGCCTTTCGATACACCGATTGGCCATCCGATCCGGCAAGAAGAACTGCCGCACTTCGGCAACTGGCTGATCTGTTGGAAAAAAGCGCCGAAACATTCGCTTCGATCGAGACGTTGAATACGGGGAAACCGATTCGCGAGTCGCGCCTCGATGTCAGCGATTCAATCCACTGTCTTCGTTACTATGCCGATTTCGTTGAGCAACGAACCGTTCAGGAAAAGAGAAGAGCCGATGGCACCACAAGTAAAGTGATCGAGGAGCCAATCGGGGTATGCGCGCTGATTGTTCCTTGGAATTTTCCTCTATTATTAGGAATATGGAAGATCGCCCCTGCACTTGCGGCGGGGAATACAATTGTGTTCAAACCATCAGAATTAACGCCATTATCTTTGCTAGAACTCACAAAGCTGATCGATTCCATCGGTCTCCCGCCGGGCGTGTTTAATCTTGTTCCTGGAGGCGGTTCGCCCGTTGGAGAAACATTGGTGACACATCCTGATGTGGAAAAAATATCGTTTACCGGCGGAACGGAAACCGGGCGATGGATTTACGAACAATGCGCTCGTCGTTTGAAGCGAGTGTCTTTGGAACTCGGTGGAAAATCCCCACTGCTCATTTTTGACGATGCGGATCTTACGAGCACCATCGAGTGGGCACTGTTTGCTTCCTTTCTCAATCAAGGAGAAGTGTGTGTGGCTGCTTCGCGAATTCTTGTTCAACGACGCGTTTATGATTCGTTTATCGATCAGTTGATCAAAAGGCTGGCTTCCCTCCATATTGGAGATCCTTTCGAGGAAAACACTGAGATGGGACCATTAATCAGCTCCTCACATTTAGAAAAAGTGGAAACGTATATCCAGATCGGCTTGCAGGAGGGGGCAGTGCTGCTACAGGGAGGAGAACGAATCAAAGAACGGGGGTATTATCTCACCCCTGCCGTTTTCGCCCATGTCCGTCAAGACATGCGCATCGTACAAGAAGAAATCTTTGGTCCTGTCATTACCGTACAACCGTTTGAACATGACGAAGAAGCCATCGGCCTGGCGAACGATACGATATACGGACTAGCAGCTGGCATATTCAGCCGAGATCTCGAACGGGCGGAACAAATCGCCGGAAAATTGAGAGCAGGAACGATTTGGATTAACAGCTATCACACTCCTTATGTCGATGCCCCTTGGGGAGGATTTAAACAAAGCGGAATCGGCCGGGAGCTTGGGCCGCAAGGATTCGCCGCTTTTACCGAAACAAAACATGTCAACATCAGCCAACATGGCAAACAACTCGGATGGTATTCGTCGTACTCCTGATTTCGTCCTTAGGACGAAATCAGTGTAAGTGAATTGTTCTGAATATTTAAAATAAAAAATCAAGGAGGAATGATCCTCATGAAATGGACAGAACGGTTGGGTCATGATGATATTCGGCCGACCCCGATGAACGAACGGAGCATGAACTTCTTTAGCACGTTTACTCTTTGGATTGCGGCAAATGTTGTGATTACTACAGTAATGACGGGAATGATGTTTGTTCCTGACATTTCCTTCTCCAACGCCATGCTGGCGATTATTGTCGGTTCGGCGATCGGCGCCATTCCGCTCGCCCTTACCGGAAACATCGGCATCCGCACCGGGCTCCCTACAATGGTGATAACAAGAGCGGCCTTTGGACAAAAAGGAGCCATCCTTCCCGCCCTTGTCAACACCATCATTTTAATCGGCTGGAGCTGGATTCAAGCCTATATGGCTGGCCTTAGTCTGAATTATGCCGTCCATTACACCACTGGATACAGCAATATTAATCTATTTGTGATCTTGACGGAACTTCTTGTTGTGATCATTACGATTTTTGGCCACCGAGGGGTGGAACGAATTGAAAAATATATATCGATCGCCATGTTGATTTTATCTTTCCTTGTTTTTTACAAAATTTTTACGACTTACGACATTTCTACACTAGTAGAAATGAAATTGAGCGAGCATCCATCCATCAGTACGATCCTTGCCTTTGATATCGTCGTCGCCACCGCTTTTTCTTGGATGTCGACGGTTTGCGATTTCAACCGCAACTGCCGCTCAGAAACAAGCGGGTTTTGGGGAACGTATTTTGGCTATCTTGTCGCTTCCATTGTCGCGATGGGACTTGGGGCCGTCGTCAGCGGCTTTAGCATTGCCTCGGACATGGAACGGACTTATGATCCCACCATTCTCCTTGCGGCTTACGGGTTTGGATTGATCGCATCCATCGTCGTTTTCTTTTCTGTACTCTCGACCAATGTCATGGCATTATATAGCGCCACGATGTCGTTTATGAACGTCTTCCCGCGCGCAGGCTTTTGGAAACCGACATTGATCATGGGAGTGATTTGCACGCTTGGCGCCTTGCTGAAAGAAGTACTGATGTCCCACTTCTTTAACTTCATTATGCTGATTGCCACGTTGTTCATTCCTGTGTTTGCGATTGTGCTCGTTGATTACTTTTTTATCAAAAAAGGGGTATACGACGCGGAAGATATTTTGTACGATACAAAAGGTCAATATCGTTATCAAAAAGGAGTCAACATCGCCGCCTACATCACCTATATCGTTGGAGCTGTCTTCGCCTATTATTTTACGTACATTCATCCGCTTGCCGTCGGCTCCACCATGCTAACGTTTCTTTTATCGGGAGCTGTTTATTGGGGGTTGATGAAATGGACAAAACAAATATCTGCGAGCACGAATACGGTCGAGCTTGAATCTCCCACTCACTTGGAGGGATGATATGAACAGATCGTTTGACATCGCGTTGGCGCAGATGACGCCGGCGAACGGCGACATTGGCGCCAACTTGGCCAAAATGGAAGCTATCATCAATGAGTGCAAACGAAAGTTCCCTAATGTCCGCCTTCTTCTGTTCCCAGAACTTTGCACCACTGGTTACGTACTGTCAGAAATGCTAAAAGAGGCGGCCCAGACATGGGACGGCTCTACGTTCCAACACATGAGCCAACTTGCTCAAAAATTTCAATTGTATATTGCCTACGGGTACGTCGAAAAAGATCGTACAGAAAATATATACAACTCTCTTATGTTGATTCATCCCAATGGACAATGTATCGGAAATTACCGAAAAATCCATTTGACTCCTTTTGAAAAAGCCTGGTTTTCTTCGGGAGCCGAGCCGGTGCTGGTGGATACCGACCTTGGCCGCATCGGTCTGATGATTTGTTGGGACTTAGCTTTTCCGGAACTAGCAAGATACCTAGCCGTCCATGGAGCCGAGCTTCTTCTCGTTCCATGTGCTTGGGAATCTCCATTTCATGCACCGTTTCAAAAATTCGCCATGGCACGAGCGATCGATAACACGGTTTATGTTGCTGCATGCAATCAAATTGGATGGTCTTCTTCTTTCCATTTCTTTGGTTTATCCTCTATTTACGGGCCGGACGGAAGGAAAATAGCCGCAGCCAACATGAACGGACGGGAAGAGCTCGTACACGCCATGATCGATCAAAACCAACGCCAAGCGTTAAAGAAACACTTTTACACCATGATGGACGAACGACGAATCGACCTTTACCGAGAATGGACTTGGAAGGAATGACGAGAAAATGATCATCAAAAAAAATCATCGACCTCTCCATGCCGATCACGGCCCAAACTCCGGTGTACCCGGGGGATCCGAAGCCGCACATCGAACCGGCGGCGACATTCGCCCAAGACGGCTACCACGTCAGCCGCCTTGTGCTCGGTTCGCACAGCGGCACGCACATCGATGCGCCGTTCCATTTTTGCGAGCATGGCTGGCGGTTGGATGACGTGCCGCTCACCTATTTTCTTGGCCGCGGCATCGTGATCGATGCCACCGGGAAAGCGGAAGGCGAAGCGGTGACGATGGCCGATGCCGCTCCGTATATCCCGAAGCTGTCGCCGGGAACCATTGTGTTGTTTCATACCGGCTGGTCGCAATACGCCGGAACAAAGCGGTATTTCCATCATCCGTACGTCGCGCCGGATGTGATTGAAGCGATGCTGGAGCGGGGCGTGCGGACGTTTTTCATTGACGCGCTCAACATCGACCCGCCCGACGGCTCTTCGTTCCGCGCTCACAAGCTCATTCTTGGCGCCAACGGGGTGATCGGGGAAAATTTCGCAAACTTTGATCAAATCGATTTTGATGACCCGTATATTATTGCCCTCCCTCTTTCCTTGCCTGGCTGCGACGGTTCGCCCGTTCGGGCGGTGGCGGTGCAGTGGGCGTAACGAAGAAGGGGGATACAGCCCCATACCCGTCAAGTTTAGCGGTATAAGATTTTTAAGACGATACTCGTGTTCATCCCCGCAGTGAATGATAGGGATCACCTCCATTATTGGGCATACCAAATACCCCTCCAGAAGAGGGGTGTTTGGTATTTATATCCATATCTAATTCTACCATATCTCTAATTTCGTTACGATATCTGATGCCGTTTCTGAGTCAGTCAAGACTTTGTGGAGAACTTTTTTTCGGTTCACTACGGGCGTTGTCAATCACTAGTTAGCGAACCATTTTCAGGAATTAATATCGTAAGCGCTTTCGGACCCTCATCCCTCATCCCTCATCCCTCATCCCTCATCCCTCATCCCTCATCCCTCATCCCTCATCCCTCATCCCTCATCTTGAGGTGATGATACGGAATTCCATTTTTTTACATCCAACCACCATCCCGGAGCGCCGACAACGCTTGATGGATCGGCGTCCCGGATGACCGCTGCAGACACGGTAGATTCTGACGCACCACATCTGCCCACAACCGTCCGGCCTTCCGTTTGGCCTGTTCAACCCGCTTGGACTTCCTCGAGGCCGTGGTTGCCCTCCGGGGCTCTTCCTTCTCCAACCGCCCCTTTCTCCACAACATCCCGTCGATTCGGGCTGCCATCGCCCTCAGAAACACCCGAAGCCCTTGGTCTTTCCAGCTGCGGCGGGATTTCACCCGATGCGCAAATCGGCTCATCACACTCTCCGCATGGCCCATCGGACGCATGCCGGTCGTCTCCACCCCTTGCTCCGACAGCCACCCCCGATAGTCCCGGATGCATCCCGGCATCGACTCGATCCGGCGGATCA
>NZ_AYSF01000040.1:0-29916 GCF_000498995.1 Geobacillus thermopakistaniensis | reverse complement strand
GCGTTTGATGAGAAAACGCCGCCGAAAAGCCTTCGGACGTGAACAAAATGCCGGTCGGCATGCCTAAATAAATGATTTGCTTGTCGTCCGTCACAAACCCGGAGCTGTGGAACGCCTGCGTGAACTTGACCGTGCCAAAGTCAAATTCGCGCGCCCCGCCGATGTTCATGCCAAACGTCTCGACGCCTTGCCAGCTTAAATACGTCGCCAGCTCAAATGTGGCCACGACAAGGGCGTTGTTCCGCTTGGCGATTTCAACCGTATCGCCGACATGATCCCCGTGCCCGTGCGTCAACAAAATGACATCCGCTTTCACATCCGCCGCGTTCAAATCGGTCGTCGTATTGCCGGTGATGAACGGGTCGATCAAAATCGTTTTTCCGTTCGTCTCAATGCGGACGACCGAATGGCCATGGTAGCTGATTTTCATCGTCACATCTCTCCTTTCCACTACACATGATTCGCCGCCGCCCATCCATTCCCTTCTTTTCCCTCCTGTCCATTTACAAACGGCCCGTTTCTTGATACGCTCAAAATGGACGATCAAGAAAAAAGGAAGGAAGGGAACGATGAACCAACGGCTGGATGCTTTTTCATCATGGCTTCAACATCATGATGATTCATTTGCCTTCATTACGTCAAGCGCCAACGTTTTTTATTTGAGCGGCTTTTTTTGCGATCCACACGAGCGGCTGCTTGCATTGCTTGTTTTCCCTGACAGCGAGCCCGCGCTCGTCTGTCCGCAAATGGAAGTCCCGCGCGCCCGCCGGAGCGGCTTTGGGTATACGGTGATCGGCTACGACGACAGCACCGACCCATGGGAAGAGATCGGGCGCCATCTCGAAGCGCGCGGCGCAAAACCCGGCTTGATTGCCATCGAGAAAAACCATTTGTCGTTCGCCCGTTTCGAGCGTCTCTCGGCATTGTTTCCAAACGCCAAGTGGCACGACGCCGAAGAAAAGCTGCGCCAGCTTCGCCTGATCAAGGATGAGCAGGAAATGAAGGTGTTGCGCCAGGCGGCGGAACTTGCCGACAAAGCGATCGAAATCGGCGTCTCGGCCATCCGCCCGGGCGTGACAGAGCTCGAACTTGTCGCCGTTATTGAATATGAGCTGAAAAAACTCGGCGTTGAAGGGATGTCGTTTCCCACGACCGTGCTCACGGGCGCAAAATCAGCCGATCCGCACGGCGTGCCGGGAACGGCGGCGGTCGCACCAGGCGATTTCGTGCTGTTCGATTTGGGCGTCATCGTCGATGGGTATTGCTCCGACATTACCCGCACCGTCGTCTGTCAGACGGCAAGCGACGAACAGCGGCTCATTTACGATACCGTTCGGCGCGCCCAGCAGGCGGCGATCGACGCCTGCCGCCCGCAAACCGCGATGGGCGAGATCGACCGCGCCGCCCGAAACGTCATCGAACAAGCCGGCTACGGAGACTATTTCACCCACCGCGTCGGGCACGGCTTAGGGATCGAGATCCACGAATACCCATCGCTTCATGGCGCCAACAACGAACCGCTCGCCCCCGGCATGGTGTTTACAATCGAACCAGGCATTTACGTCCCATCCATCGGCGGCGTGCGCATTGAAGACGACGTCGCGGTCACGGATCATGGGGTTGAGGTGTTGACGTCGTTTTCGAAGGAGTTGATCATTGTTTAACGAGAGAGGCCATTGGCAAAAGCTGCCGCGAATGAGCGCATCAAAAAAGCTGTCCACCGGCCCGATCCCCAAGCCGATTCGGACAGCTTTGTTTTCTCATCGCCATCAAGGCGGCTCCATCTTCATTGTTTCATCCCTGCAGCAACGAATGAACATCCGTATACGGCATGTTGTGCGCCGCCGCGACCGCTTCGTACACGATGTGCCCGTCGAGCGTGTTGATCCCTTTTAACAGCGCCGGGTTATCCAAGCACGCGGCGCGGTAGCCTTTGTTGGCGATTTGCAAGGCGTATGGGATCGTGACGTTCGTAAGCGCGAATGTTGACGTACGCGGCACAGCGCCCGGCATGTTCGCGACAGCGTAATGGACGACGCCGTGCTTGACGTATGTCGGATCGTCGTGCGTCGTGACGCGGTCGGTCGTTTCAAAAATGCCGCCTTGGTCAATGGCGACGTCGACCAACACCGAGCCTGTCGTCATCGAGCGCACCATCTCTTCCGTCACAAGCTTCGGCGCTTTCGCCCCCGGGATCAAGACGGCGCCGACGACCAAATCGGATTCGCGCACGCACTCGGCGATATGATACGAGTTGGACATCAACGTCGTCACTTGGTCGCCGAACAAATCATCGAGCTCGCGCAGCCGCTCGGCGTTAATGTCCAAAATCGTCACGTCCGCCCCGAGGCCGACCGCGATTTTCGCCGCGTTCGTCCCCGCTGTGCCGCCGCCGATGATCGTCACTTTGCCGCGCCGCACCCCGGGCACGCCGCCAAGCAAAATGCCTTTCCCGCCGTGCGGCTTCTCGAGAAACTGGGCGCCGACTTGCACCGACATGCGGCCGGCGACTTCACTCATCGGCGTCAACAGCGGCAGCGAGCCGTTCGCAAGCTGCACCGTCTCGTAAGCGATGCCGACCACTTTTTGCTCGACGAGCGCTTTCGTGAGCGCTTCGGCCGCGGCTAAATGCAAATACGTAAACAAAATCAATCCGGGGCGAAAATAGCGGAACTCCTCAGCCAGCGGTTCTTTCACTTTCAACACCATCTCCGCCGCCCAGGCATCTTCCGCTTTCGTCACGATCACTGCCCCGGCTTTTTCATACTCGGAATCGGAAAAACCCGACCCAGCGCCGGCTTCCGTCTCCACATACACGTCATGCCCCGCTTTGACGAGCGTCATCACGCCTGCCGGAGTGATGGCGACGCGGTTTTCATTGTTTTTGATTTCTTTTGGAATGCCGATCTTCATTACTTTTTCCTCCTTTTTCCTTCCCGCTTCTTCTTTTATTGTGCCCCGTTTCGCGCAAAAGCAAACGAAAAAGGAGGAGGCGCTGTTCTCAACGGAAAAGGTGGCGGTAAATGACGTTCGCTCCGCCGGTGACGTCAATGACGGCGCCGGTGATGAAATCCGAGTCGTCCTCGCATAAAAACGCGATCACGCGGGCGATATCTTCACCAGTCCCCGGGCGTCCGACCGGCGTTTCCGCATCCCGCCTGGCGCGGGCGTCGGCGATCCCCGCCTCTTTCATGGCGCCGACAATATTGCCTGGGCACACCATATTGGCGGTAATGCCATATTCCGCCTCTTCCAGGGCGATCGTTTTCGTCAGCGATACAAGCCCGACTTTCGCCGCGCCGAACGCCGAACGGTGCACCCAGCCCGGGGCATCCGCCGCTCCTTGAAATCCGTACGTAATGATGCGGCCAAACCGTTGTTTTCGCATAATCGGGATCGTCCTTCTCACTAAATGGAAGACCGAGCTCAAATTGCCTTCAATCATTTCGTACCATTCGTTTTCCGTATAATCGGCCAGCTTTTTCCGTTCAAAAATGTACGGCCCTGCATTGTTGATGAGGCAGTCAATGCGGCCAAACCGCTCCATGGCGGCGTCCACAAGCGCCGCTAAATCGTTTTTGTCCGTCACATCTCCCTGCACAAACTGGAGGCGGTCAGCGGCGCCGCGGTACTTCTCGGCAAGCGAGCGCACCGCCTGTTCATCGCTCCGGTAGTTCACCGTCACCGAGTAGCCTTTATCAAGCAGCAGCTCGGTCACTTTTCTCCCCAATCCTTTCGCTCCGGCCGTAATCAAGGCGTGCCGCACCCTTCTCCCTCCTCGTCGCGATTTGCTGTCTCATTTTTACTTTACTACAAACCGGAGCGAATACAAAAAAATAACCATAACGCGCAGGCGCTATGGCTATTCGCCGACTTCGCGGCGCGGGTCGTAATACGATTCATCCTCGTCAACAATGCCGCTTTCATACGACTCGGTAATTTGCTCGGTGATCGTCCGCACTTCCTCCTCATCGTACTGCCAGTCGTTATACCGCTTTTCCATTGCTCTTCCTCCCCTGTTCACAAAATCTCAATATATGGCCTAGTTTCTCGTCAAAGGGCGATGGGTATACCATATATAGAGATAGCATTTTTAACCAAAGGGAGGGGAGAACATGACCATGACCTACCAAACGATCGTCGTCGCCGTCGATGGCTCGAAAGAAGCGGAATGGGCGTTGAAAAAAGCGATCCAAATCGCCAAGCGAAACGGAGCGAAACTCATTTTGTCCCACATCATCGATTTGCGCGGGTTCACAACCGTGGAAGCGCACGATTACGCCCTCGCCGAACGGTCGGAGCAATATGCGAACGAACTTCTGGAACGGTATAAAAACGAAGCCATCGCCGCCGGGCTCGACGATGTGGACATCGCGGTCGAATTCGGCTCGCCGAAAGTGAAAATCGCCAAAGACGTCGCTCCGAAATACAAAGCCGATCTCATCGTTTGCGGGGCGACCGGTTTAAACGCTGTCGAACGGCTCTTGATCGGCAGCGTTTCCGAAAACATCGTCCGCCATGCGAAATGCGATGTGCTCGTTGTAAGGACGCCGAAAGAATAATGTCTTCGTCACATGAAGCAGATGGACCGAAAAACTTCCTTGTCCGATGCGAAAACATGTGACGGTCAAAAAAGAACACCCCGCCGTTACGGGGTGCTAAGCAACTGTTTCGCCTTCGCCAGCGCCGCGCGCACTTCGGCAAAACCGGTGCCGCCGGCGCTGTTGCGGCGGTTGACGGCCGTGCGCGGGTGCAAGGCGTCATAAATGTCTTCTTCAAAAAGCGGCGACGCTTCTTTGTACACGTCAAGCGGCAAATCAGCCAAAAAGACGCCTTGTTCGATGCAATGCAAGACGAGCTTGCCGACGATTTCATGCGCCTCACGGAACGGGACGCCTTTCGCGGCCAAGTAATCGGCAAGCTCGGTCGCGTTTGAAAAGTCTTGTTTCGTCGCCCGCTCCATCACGTCCGTGCGCACGTTCATCGTCTCAATCATACCGGTGAAAATTTTCAGCGACCCGATGACCGTCTTTACTGTATCAAACATGCCTTCTTTATCTTCTTGCATATCTTTATTGTAAGCAAGCGGCAGCCCTTTCATCACCGTGAGGAGCGCCATCAAGTGGCCGTACACGCGGCCGGTTTTGCCGCGGATGAGTTCGGCCATGTCCGGGTTTTTCTTTTGCGGCATGATGCTGCTGCCGGTCGCAAACGCATCATCCAGCTCAATGAACTGAAACTCTTGGCTTGACCAAAGAATCAACTCCTCGGCCAACCGCGACAGGTGCATCATGAGCATTGAACTGTTGCTTAAAAACTCGATGATGAAGTCGCGGTCGCTCACCGCATCGAGGCTGTTTTCGTAAATATCGGCAAAGCCCAAAAGCTCCGCCGTCCGATGCCGGTCGATCGGAAACGTCGTCCCGGCGAGCGCCCCGGCGCCGAGCGGCGAGCGGTTGATGCGCTTTTGCGACTCGGAAAACCGCTCATAGTCGCGCTCGAGCATCCAAAAATAAGCCAGCAGATGGTGGGCGAACGAAATCGGCTGCGCCCGCTGCAAATGCGTATATCCGGGCATGATCGTTTCGACATGCTTTTCGGCTTGAGCGACAAGCGCCCGCTGCATCCCGCGGATGAGGCCGAGAATCTCTTCAACCCGCTTGCGCAAGTATAGATGCATATCGGTCGCCACTTGGTCGTTCCGGCTCCGTCCAGTGTGCAGCTTGCCGCCGACCGGTCCGATGTCGTCGATGAGCATTTTTTCAATGTTTAAATGAATGTCCTCGTAGGCAATGGAAAATTTGAGCTCCCCTTGCTTCGCCTTTTCCAACAGGCGGATGAGCCCGCCTTTGATCTGCTCTACATCGCCTTCAGGCAGGATGCCGCATTCGCCAAGCATCGTCACATGGGCAAGGCTGCCTTCAATGTCTTCTTCAACGAGCTCTTGGTCGAATGGGATCGACGCGCCAAACTCGTCGACCCATTCTTCCGCTGTTTTCGTAAACCGTCCGCCCCAAAGCTTTTTCACGAATCTCGCCGCAGAGGAATGCGACTTCCTCCTTCCTTTCATGAAGTTCCCTTCATTTTCCTTCATTGGCCGGTCGGCACTGACGCCTTGTTTTGCTTGTTCACGATGCTGTGCACTTTCGTCGGCAGGCCGTACAGCGAAATGAATCCGACCGCCGCTTGATGGTCAAATTCATCTTCGGACGTGTATGTTGCCAATTTTTCATCATAGAGCGAGAACGGCGATTTGCGCCCTTCGACGATCGCATGGCCTTTAAACAGCTTCACGCGCACGACGCCGGTGACGTTTTTCTGCGTTTCTTTCAAAAACGCGACCAACGCGTCTTTCAGCGGTGAGAACCAAAGGCCGTTGTAAATGACTTCGGCGATTTTTTGTTCGATGATCGGTTTGAAATGGGCGACTTCTCTCACCAATGTCAAGTCTTCCAGCTCTTTATGCGCTTTAATGAGCGTGATCGCCCCTGGGCATTCGTACACTTCGCGCGACTTGATGCCGACAAGGCGGTTTTCGACGTGGTCGATGCGGCCGACGCCATGCTTGCCGGCCAACGCATTCAGCTCCAAAATCAATTGCGCAAGCGGATACGCCTTCCCGTTTAACGTCACCGGCACGCCTTGTTCAAAGCCGATCTCGATGACATCCGGCACATCCGGCGCGTTCTCAAGCGAAGCCGTCAGCTCATACGCCTCTTCCGGCGGCGCCGCCCACGGGTCTTCCAAAATGCCGCACTCGTTGCTTCGTCCCCACAAGTTTTGGTCGATGGAAAACGGGCTGTCAAGGTCAACCGGAATTGGAATGCCGTGCTTTTTCGCGTATTCGATTTCTTCCTCGCGCGACCAGCTCCACTCGCGCACCGGGGCGATCACGTCCAAATCTGGATTGAGCGCTTTGATCGACACTTCAAAGCGCACTTGGTCGTTCCCTTTCCCCGTGCAGCCGTGGGCCACCGCCACCGCGCCTTCAAGCTCGGCGATTTCAACGAGTTTTTTCGCGATGAGCGGACGCGACAGCGCCGAAACGAGCGGATATTTCCCTTCGTACAACGCGTTCGCCTGCAAGGCGATGAGTGCATACTCGTTCGCAAACTCGTCTTTGACGTCGATCACGTACGATTTCATCGCGCCGACTTTGAGCGCTTTTTCTTTCACGAAATCGAGGTCTTTCCCTTCGCCAAGGTCCAAGCAGCACGCGATCACATCATAGCCGCGCTCCTGAAGCCATTTGATCGCCACCGATGTATCTAAACCGCCCGAGTAGGCCAACACCAATTTTGGATTTGCCATGGTCGTTCTCCTCTCCTGTCACATAAATATACTTAAATATAAATAAATATTCAAATTGAACACATTATCACTTTATCAGCTTTCCCGTGATTTTTCAATACTTATTCAATAAAAAGAATAAAAATTCCTCACCGATATGCGGAAATGTTTCGTATAATAGAAAAAAAGGAGGCGGCAAGAATGAACGGCATCTTCATCGACGACAAGCGGCTCGGCATCCGCGTGCCGCATCTGGACAAGCCTTGGGAGGACTACAGCCCAAACGAACAAGAGGCGATTTTACTGGAATGGGAAACGATCCGCGGCTTGATCCCCGACCGCATCGCCGAACTGGAGCGGGAAATCAACGAAAAACAAGACGCGCTCGGCCAAGAAGCGGATTTTGCGCGCTCGTGCCAGCTCAATGCTGACATCGCCGAGCTCGCTTCGATCGTCAACGATTTATGGATTTGGTATCGCACCGCTCCATCCGTTTCATCGCCGACACGGAAAAAAGCGGGTCGAAAAACCATAACACCCCATAACAAATGAGCGCCGATGCCGCTTGTCCCCTTTTTGAAGACGGCAGACAAACCATGCGGCCGCAACAATTTTGACGAGAAGATCGAGGATTGATGCGGCGGATTCCGCCGCGATGACGAAGGATACGCTGTCGCAAACGAAAGCTTTCTTGGCGATTGAAGAGGAGCACTCAAGCTGGAGAGCTCCTCTTTTTTCATTCTATCCCCTTTCTCAAACGATTTCCATTTATTATCCGCCAAAAATATATTGAATTTTATTTTTATTTCAATTATTATTGATTTGACTCCTTTTCACACAACGGAGGGATCAGACATGGCCAACCATCTATCACCCGCTTCTATCATTCAATCGTTTTCTTGGGATCAGGCATTCGCCCACTACGACGGCGATCCGCGCGGACGGTTCAACGCCGCCCACGAAGTATGCGACCGGTATGCCGAGGATCCGAATCGCATTGCGCTGTTTTATGAAAACGCTTTAGGAGAGCAAAAAACGATCACCTATCGGCAATTGCGCGATTGGTCGAACCAAATGGCGAACGTGTTCCGCAAGCTGGGCGTGAAAAAAGGGGATCGCGTCTGCGCGCTGATGCCGAAAAACCCGGCCCTTGTCGTCTACATTTTGGCGGCTTGGAAAGTCGGCGCCGTGTATGTGCCGCTCTTTACCGCGTTTGGCCCGCAGGCGATTGAATATCGCATCAACCATTCCGAGGCGAAAGTCCTCTTGACGAACAAGGAACAGCGCGCCAAACTGCCGCCGCGGGACAACATGCCGACATTGGAGCACATTTTTGTCATTGACGGATCGTCTCATGATCAAGACCAGCCATTTTGGGAAACGCTTTCATCGATGCCGACTGAGCACTCGATCGAAGAAACGACGGTCGACGATCTGCTCGCGATTCAGTATACGTCCGGCTCGACCGGGATGCCAAAAGGCGCTATGTGGCCGCATAACGTGCTCATCAACATTTATCCGTATATGCGCTATGCGATTGGCCTGCGCGATGACGATGTCTTTTTCGGCGGGGCGGATCCGGGCTGGGCGTACGGGCTGATCTTTTGCACCTTCGCGCCGATGGCCTTTGGCGTGCCGATCGTCTTTTACGAAGGGCCGTTTAAGCCGGAGACGTGCTATTCCTTGATGGAAAAATACCGGGTGACCAATTTCGCGTACGCCCCGACCGCGTATCGGGCGATGGCGGCGGCCGGCGCGGACGTCATTCGCCGCTATCAACTGAACGTGCGCGCCATGAGCTCGGCCGGCGAGCCGCTCAATCCGGAAGTCATCCGCTTTTTCCAAGAGCATTTGGGCGTTACGATCCATGACCATTATGGCTTGTCGGAAACGTTGATGCTGATCGGAAACTTCAACGCCGCCGAGATGGAAATCCGGCCAGGCTCGATGGGATGGCCGCTGCCGGGCTTTGACGTGGCCCTGCTCGATGAGAATGGAACCCCAGTCGCCGACGGCGAAGTCGGACAAATTGCCTTTAACACCGACTCGATCCCAAACGTCTTTAAGGGGTATTGGAAAGACCCTGAAAAAACCGCCGAGCGGCTCGTCGGCAAGTGGTTTTTGACCGGCGATTTGGCGACAAAAGACGAAGACGGGTATTTCTGGTTCCAAGGACGGGCGGACGACATCATCTCGAGCGCCGGCTACCGCATCGGGCCGTTTGAAATTGAAAGCTGCCTCCTTGAGCATCCGGCTGTCGTCGAAGCAGCCGCCGTCGGGAAGCCGGATCCCGTCAAAGGGGAAATCGTCAAAGCGTTTGTCGTGCTCAGAGAAGGCTTTGCGCCGTCGGACGAGCTGGCCGAAGAGCTGTCCTTGTTCGTCAAAACGCGCTTATCCAAACATGAATACCCGCGCGAAGTCGAATTTGTCACCGAATTGCCGAAAACGCCGAGCGGAAAAATCCAGCGGTTCATCCTGCGCAATCAAGAAAGGGAAAAGCAGAAAAAAGCCTAACCCATAAAGAGGATGCCCCGGCAACGGAGCATCCTCTTGGCCGTTATGGCTCATCGTTTCCGATGCCCAAGATCTTCTTTAAAACGGAGCAATAGTTCTTCACTTCCTTTTCGTTGATCTCATAGAGGTGATAACCGTTTTCTTTCCGCTCAATGATCAGATTGGATTGCTTCAGGAGATTTAAATGCCGTGAAACGGTAGCAACCGTAATATTTAACTGATCGGCCATCTCCTGCGACTTCATGTTTTCTTCATTCGCAATAAATGACAATATTTTCATCCGAACGATTTCAGACAATGATTTGGCAATATCGGCAACATACTGAAGCTGCTCCTCATCATATCGGATCTCCATCCGATTTCCGCTCAAGGAAAGCTCTTTCCCGTTTATATAATGCCTTATATCATAAATAATATGAAGTTCACCGAGCCCCCAAACCAAAATAAATTTCGGTGACACAAAATACGAGGGATACAGTTTGATCAACTTCGTCTCTTTCGTCGGAAACTGTTCTGGGATTGGGTAATCGTACAATAGTTTTCGAACCATTTTCTCAATCCCCGACTGGTTGAGTTCCGCTCTCAATCGCTCATTCGCCTGATCCCAAAGAGGGGACAGGATTGGCTCAATATGGACGTAGCATTGCTGATAAAAATGTTCCCAAAGATAGGTCAGTTCCTGCAAATATTGCTCATAGTTCTGCGCGAATTCAAGCTGTTCGGCATTCACAAATCCGCCCAACGACGTGATTTTCGAGCGAATTTCATCAAACGGGGAAGCGGTTTGCGTTAGACAAATCTCGATCTCCTTTTCAGACAAGTAACGACCGAATAAATAATACAAAAACTCATACTGGGACACACGGTCGATATATGCCATGAGTTGAGAAAAGGTATGAGGAGCAGGCAAATCGACCAAAAATTCTGCGAGCTGTGCCCCATACTCATACCGACCGTAAAATTTTTTCAGCAACGATTCATGTTCCCGAAAAAACTGCTCAAAACGAGCAACCGGGAAATGAGGTTCACCATCCATTTTTCCCGATGAAATGTAACACTTCCTTAAACACGCCATCATTTCAAATAAAGAAGAGGTGGATAGTTCTACTTTACAATAATGGTTCACTTCTTCCATTGTGTATACAGCCATTCGACATCCCATACTTTCTGTTTTTATTCATGAACAATTTGATACTTCAACTGATCAACAAAATTGTCGCATAACCGCTGGCATTCTTCAACTGTCGACGAACAAACAATCACATGACCGGAGCGCGTATAAGAGTCCACCGTTTTCTTTATATGATCCCCTACTTGATAGTAGATGGCCCAATCTCGGATATATTCTCGATTGACTTCTGTGTCAAGAGAGATTTGTCGCAACATGCCCTCTGGAAACATAAAGAACTTGACAAGGCTTGCTTTTTTATAAATCGGTTTTACATCGGGCGGCATTTGGTTCATATAAGATAAAATTCCTAACTCATACTGGTTGAAACCAGACGCTAATTGATGTAAATAAGGGATAAAATCCCCCCCCGGTCTCGTATGCATTTCAATCACCACTGGTCTATCTTCTTCCACATCCCATTTAATCTCAATATGCCCCGGTCCATATTGGACATTCAACAAATGCAACGCTTTCATCACCACTTGTTCGATTCGTTTGACTTTCTGTTGTTCCAGTCTCGCCGGCACAATATGCCCAGTCTCTATAAAGTGAGGTTTTCCGGTTGTTTGTTTTTCGGTTATTCCTAAAATGAAATGGGTTCCTCTCCAAGATACCGTCTCCACACTATATTCCGGGCCTTTAATATACGGCTCCAAGATCCACTCGTGAGGATGATCTTGATTTCTCTTTAACCATTTTTCCCACTCCTGTTGATTGGAAATATAATCAACCTCTTTGCTTCCAAATCCGTCAAGCGGCTTGATGATGGCCGGTCTTGAATATGGAAACTGTTTAGGAAGAACAGATACCTTGCCACTCACAACGTCTAATCGTAATTCCGGATCCTTCCGCAAAATCTGGCGCATCAATCCTTTATTCCTCGTATTCACGACCGTTTCGAGCGAATTCGTTGGCAATTGCAACCTTTCACTAATATAAGCAGCCGTCTCTAGCCCTAATTCTGTAAAGCTTACGACGAGCTCCACTGTTTGATATAAACTCATGATTTTCTCAACAGTACAAAACACCTCTGTTTTCTCTGCAATGTCACGAACATAAAATACAACTTCGGCCAACTGCGCTATTTCCTTATCAATGCTTGAGTACCGATCCGCGACAATAATGGGTTTGAGTCCACATTGAAATGCTGCTTCCGCTCCATAACGGCTTGCCCCTAAAATAACAATGTATTTATTCATGTACAATCCCCCATTCCAATCGATCCATCGCCTCTTGTGTCGAGGAGATCGCGTTTTCCATACTATCGCCTTCTGCCATGACAAACCCTAACCTTTGGTAGCTGCTTTTAATTCCATTCGCCTTAAACGGCAACTTCCCTATACTTATTCTTTTTACTCCAGCTACTTTTTGCGCTTCCTCCATTCCCCTAACCGTTTGATATATCCCCTGCTCAACAGGCAGGATAAACTTAATGGCGGCATAGCGTTGTCTAGTGATCGTTACCTCTTCATATGTCCCGATTGATTGTAAAACAACATGCCTAACCATATCCACCCCTGCAGCGAATTCTACTAATTCGGGGATGCAGTCACCAGCCAGTCTAGGATTGACTTCAACCAAATATAAGTTGTTTCCGCGAACAAAAAATTCTATGTGCGCCGCTCCATAGTTTAATCCCAATAGGTCCAGCAGTTTTTTGCATCTTTCTTCTAAACCGGAAAAAGGATTTAGTTTCGGACCCGTTACATGTCCACATTCAACGGCATGAGGACCGTACGTTTCTTTTTTCGTAACGGATATTAATTTCCATCCATCAACTGTGTATAACATCTCGGCTGAAAATTCTTGTCCTTCAATCCATTCTTCAATCAGCCATTTCCTTGCCAGTTCATATCCGCGTTCATTACGCTGTCTTTGCCATTCGTGGCGCAGGGACAGTTCTAAATCACGACGATTTTGACAAATCGTCACCCCATTACTTCCACTATCATCTACAGGTTTGATGACACAGGGAAACGAGATCTCCAAATTTATGATTTCGTCAGGATGATGGATGATATGGAAAGCAGGTTGCAAAAACTCTCTAAAATGTTGACTTTCTAGATAAGTTCTCGTTATATGTTTATAACGGGCCCTTTTCAATGCTTCGATATCGTGACTCCTCACTCCCAAATAACTCGCTAATTCAGCAACTGGAATCAAGTGATAATCATCAAAAGCGAGGATTCCGGCAAATTTCACCTCAGAGCGTGCCAGTTCTTCTTTCATTCGATCCGTATCATACGTATTGATGATGACGACTTGATCAGCGAAGTTCAGCGGATGGTCATCTGTCATTGCGTTGTATTGTTCTAAGTCCATCGTCCAAAAATGGATTTTATAACCTAGTTGTTTAGCGATTTTCATCGCCTTCGTACCGGTACCTGTTGTATTCGTCTCGACAAATAACAAGTGCATCATCGCCAGTCCTTTCTCTCTACTTGATTTTTATTCGTGAAGAAAGACATTTTTCTATATGGCAGCTGAAACATATAGCCAATAAAAATCACAATGCCTATCATGGTCAAATAGAAAAAGGTTTGATGTCCAACGTACTGATATAAATTCAAACCAACGAATCCACCGATAGACTCCCACATTCCCCAAAGCACCCCTGATATTCCGAAGGCCCATGAAGAGCTTAACATCCCCTTTTTTTCTACAATCTGATGATCAATCGTAGGAACCCAAATGATTTCAGCCATGCTGAACAAGATCACGCTAACAAAGATGATCCAAAAATGATGTGAAATCCATAGCAAGAAATAAGATGCAGTGATGAGCATTAAGGCCAGCGCGTACCAATACTCCATTTTCCATTTCGGCTGTATTTTTGGATAGAAACCTTGAAGAACAATAATCGTCATCGCATTCACCGTAAAAAACAACCCTATCGTTTTTCCAGAAAAATGTTGAGAAACGACAACAGGAAAAGTTGTAAATAGTTGTGTGTACAAAAACCAAAATAACCCTGAAAAAGCAATAAATCTTATAAAGATAAAGAAATGCGGGTCCGATCTGCTGTTTTTAACGAATTGTACGATATTGATTCCCTTCTCTGCATCCTCAATGGTGATGCGAGGTAATAGCAACGAAACCCCCCCGGCCAAAACATAACAAACAATCGCCGCAATGATGATACCAAAAGAATTCCAGTCCAATAACCATCCACCTAGAAAAGGCCCAATAGAAGCACCGACGTTGACAGCGATGTTTAATAACGCAAAAGCCTGCAGCCTCTCATTTTCCTCTAATAAGGAAATATGTGTTTTCAAACTTACATTGTAAAGCGAGATCGATATCCCCAATAGCAACACGATCACGAATATCAATGTATAAGAATGAATGATCGTTAATATTGTTAGCAACAAAGCGGATCCCCATAGACCAACGATAAGACTGTTTTTGATCCCAAACTTGTTGACAACCCCCCCAACCAGCACATTACCCGCCTTTGATACAAACGTAAATGCCGCCACTGCCAAACTGGTTTCCGTAATATCCAGATCTTTCATTTTAACTAGCCATAAAGAAAGCAACGGAACATACACAAAAAAACCAACGGAATTGAAAACCCTGATGCCAAACGTCAAAATTCCCTCATTAACCTTAAGAAACATACATGACCCCTCTCGTCAACTCTTTGCATACTGCTTCAATAATATTAGCTGCTTCATCTATATCTTTTTCATTAACATTTCTACTAACCACAATCCTTACTTCATCAGGTAACCAAGGAAATAAAAGCAAGCCTTTTTTCTTGCACCTATCGACAAACTCAAATGAACTTATATGAAAGTTATTCACATGAAAAAAGATCATATTTGTTTCAACAGCATGAGGATCAACATACAGCCCATCTATTTTCGATAACATCATTGCTAATTTTTTAGTAAGCAGATGGTCTGTACGCAAATGGGATATATGATGTTTTAAAGCATGCAGTGCCGCAGCTGCATACATACCTATTTGATGAAACCCGGCTCCAAATTGTTTTCTGTAAATCCTAGCTTTGCTGATCACTTCTTTTCTTCCCATAAGCATCGACCCAAATGGAGCACCAAGTCCTTTTGCAAAACATACACTAAGTGAATCCACAAATTTTGCATAGTCCCTTAATGGAATGTTCGTTGCTACGTGTGCATTAAACAACCTTGCTCCATCCATATGTAAAGATATATTCTTCTCTCTCGTAAACCCATATAGTTGCTCAATTACTTTCAGAGGGAATATTTTCCCTTGATAATAATTAATGGTGTTCTCAATGGAAACTAATTGAGGGTGAGCGTAAAAAGGACCTCTAGGTTTAGAATGAATTAACTCCTCAACATGTTCGACTCTTAGGATCCCATCGGCTGTTCTGCATGTATGCAAAACGACTCTACTTAACATGGCAATCGAAGCACTTTCGTAAAAGTTTATATGATAGTTTGTTTCTGTAATCACTTCATTCCCTTCCGTTACTTGTGACTTTATAGCCAATTGATTAGCCATTGTACCTGTCGGAACAAACAGAGCATCCTCCACATGAAACAATTGTTTGCAATATTCTTCCAATTCAATAACACTGCTGTCCTCTCCATAACAATCATCACCTACCAAGGCATTGGCAATAACATTTCTCATTTCCTCTGTAGGCAAGGTCAATGTATCGCTTCTCAAATCAATCATCGAATGCACCTCCCTAAAATTACGTAATTACGTAATTACGTAATTACGTAATTAATGTTACTATTAATTTATTTTTTTGTCAACATTAATAAAAAAGATGTGTTCGGCTCTTCACCAAAACACAGGGGGTTTTGAGAAAATCTCCAACCTCTACACGTGAGGACAAATGGTAATTAGATGAATATTTGCTGTCTTTGTAAAGAAGCTAAATCGTAGGATGCATAAGGACACGAAGTCGAATTTGTCACCGAACTGCCGAAAACGCCGAGCGGAAAAATCCAGCGGTTCATCCTGCGCAATCAAGAAAGGGAAAAGTCAATCAAGGCTTGACGAGTGAAAAGGGCTGATTTGTGCTGCCCACAATCTTCTCAAAAAAGCTGCTAGGGACAAGCAATTGTCCTTGGTGGCGCAAATCAGGGGTGAACAGAATCGGAATTTTCTTCCATTTGGTAAAATATACAAAAAAACAAAGAGGAGGGTGTCCCAAAAGGATCGGGACACCCTTTCTTAACTATATGTAGGCGTAAAACAATCTTGAAGAAACGATGTGTTGTGTTTTGTTTAAGAAAAAACAACCTTTTAGGTCAGCCCCCCATTTCCGCTCATCCTCTCCTTTCGTCAAAGCGTCTTTCGCTGCTTCTCCCTATCCTTCCGAATCTCTCTCACCACATGCCCCAACTCCGGCAAAATGAGCTTCGTCATCGCGAGGCGCACAGCGCCGGTGGAGCCGGGAGTGCAAAAGACGGCGGTGTCCATCGCCACGCCGGCGACGGCGCGCGACAGCATGGCGGCCGGGCCGATGTCTTCGGTGTAGCTTAGGAAGCGGAACAGCTCGCCAAAGCCGACGAGTTCTTTCTCAAGCAGCGCACCGACCGTTTCGATCGTCACGTCGCGCTTGGCGATGCCGGTGCCGCCGTTCGTGAGCACCGCATCAACATCAAGGCGGCGGCAGCCGTCAAGCACTGCCTCGCGAATGGCGTCCGCTTCGTCTTTCACGATCTCATAGCCGACGACCTCATGCCCGGCTTCCGTGAGCAGCTCGATCATCAGCCGGCCGCTTTGGTCGGTTTCCTCCGTTCTCGTGTCGCTGACGGTGATGACTTTGCAGCGGACGGTTTGGGGAGCTTCTTGTTTATGGACAGCTGTGCTCATTCCCTCATCTCCTTTTGTCATTTTGTTGTTGGCTATAGTATAGCAAAAATTACCCAACTCTTGCCGGCTGCTTCTCGCTGGCGAAACGAAAGGAAAAGACCCCATCGTGAAATCGATGTCTTCCGCCTACACTCCACAAGACAACCAATCGGCTGTCCCGAAGGCGCGCCTGGCCGTTTTCGGGCGGCCGTCTTTTTTGTACACTTTCGGATAAAACTATTTGTTATATAATAGACAGAATTGTTATAATATTAACACATAAAGAAAAACGCAATTGTCCACTCATGGATAACGGACAAGTCGGCAAAAGGAGGGAAAAGCGGTGCATCGTACGCTAAGTGAAAAGCTACAGGCCATTTTGCAAGATGGGATGGCGGTCATCGGACGGCACCGCGAATCGATCGCAGCCCGCTGGAATGAAAAATTAGGCGAACTGAAGAAAAAGCAGCATATCGCGGCCCATTCACTTGAAGCGGCCATTGAACTGCTTTCCAAACACATGACGGAAGCGAATGGCGAGGCGCGCGAATGGCTGAAAACGATCGGTGAAGCATGGCGCAGCCATTCGTGTTTTTCGCCGTCCAACAAAATGACGTTTGTCTTTACGATGCTCGAAAATGCGGTCCACGAAGTCGTTCAAGCCATCCCCGGCAGCACATTTCATGACCATCAAGCCGTTCAATATTTGTTTTCCAAAATGTATGAGGCCGTTTTTTCCCCAACGGTCGACAACCAGCCGGACATCGGTCGGTTTTTGGAACAGCTTGCCGTCTCGAGACAAATGCCCATCCATTGGATCGCCGAACTGGACAAGGCGGACGGCCGCTTTTACGTCAAAAAACTATACGGAGAAGCAGAGTGGCTGCCGACAGACGTCCACATGATGGGGGCTGACACCATTTTTTCCTTGGGTGAACAGCTGCTTGCCTATATGCCAAAGGCGAGGGGAAAGAAACGCGTCATTCCGCTTCCATGGGAAGAAAGCGTTTTCCTATTTTGCACAGATGAAGCGGATCACCAAGTTCTTCCGTTTCTCCTTCATTCGTTCGAATTGTTTCACGCCGGGGGAATGGCGCTTGAGCAAACGAAACAAGACCAGCTTTGGAAAGATGCCGTCATTTTATTTGACCGGTTGATCATGCGTGCGAAATCATTGCAGCAGGCGGTGGAATACATTTCCTCCGGTTTTGTCTCCTATTTGCCGTTTGAACGATGCGCACTGTTCGCCTACTCGAGTGTCAATGAAAGCGGATTCGGACTTTACGGATACAAACTGGACATCGATCAAATCAAAAGCATTCGCGAGGACATTAATGCCTTGCCGCTCATTAAACAGTACGTGCAGCAGCTGCAATTGCTTGGCAATCATATGGCGAACGTTCCGCCCATTTACTTGTCTGATGCAGCGGAAGGGTTGCCGGCGAAATATGTGGAACAATTCCAGCTCGAATCGATCGTCATCGCTCCGATTTACGCTCCATCGGAAAACCGGCTCATCGGTGCAGCCATTTTGGATCAAGGCCCCGGGCAACCTTTCACGTTATCGAGCGACATTTTCACCGCGGTCATGAAATTCGGCCAAAGCGCCGGCGAAGTGCTGGCGAAATTCAACGGAGGCCGTCCGGAGCTCGTTCCATCAGTGCCGCACTTGTCGCCGCGGGAAATCGAGGTGCTGAAGCTCGTCGCCGAAGGGGCGTCCACGTATGAAGCAGCGAAGCGGCTCCATTTGAGCGAGTATACGGTGCGCGACTATGTATCGGCCATTTTGCAAAAAATGAACGCCAAAAATCGGACGGAAGCCATTGTGAAAGCGATCCGCGACGGCATTATTTGAAGCGCCGGCGCGGAAAAAAGAGCGCGCCGCTTTTTTTTTGCCTCTTGACAGCGGCGCGTCCCCGCGCTTTATGGCAGCGCCCGCAGCCAGCGTTTCAGCTCATTTTTCTGTTGTTCGAGCTGTTGTTTCACTTCCTCAAGCTGTTCAAGCTGCGCTTTATACTGTTGAATGCGTTCCGACACCTGTTCGATCATCCCCTTCTCTTCTCCCGCATCGGAAAGCGGCGCAGGCAGTTCCTGCGTCGGCAGCCGTTGTCCGCTCCCCGTCCCATCCGGCGGCTTATGCTCCTTTAACTCCTGCTGCATGTCTTTCAACTGTTCATTTGTCTGCTGCCAGATGGCATCGATTTGTGCCAGCTGTTCAGTCAGCTGCTCCGTCTGGTTGCGGATCATCTGCTCGATGCCATCGAGCGTCTTCCCGCTCACCCCGGATTGCACCACATCGCTGATTTGATCAATCAGCTCGCTTGTTTTCTTCTGTTCTTCTTTCACTTCCTCGATCAACCCGCCCGCCGGGTCAAGCGATGGAAGGGTGATGGTTGACGGCTGCTCGGCAGGAGCAGTTGGGATCGATGGCGTCTCTTCTTTCTCAGGTGCCGGTTTTACGGATGGCGGATCGTTTCCGTCCCCCGCCCCATTGCTGCTTCCATTCGTCGGCCCACTGGGCGCAGCGGAAGATGGTTCATCCGGCGATGCGCTCGGTTCCGATGGCGCGGTTGGCTTTTCTCCTGATGACGGCGCAGCCGGCTGATCGGTTTCCGTTGACGTCTCTGGCGGTTGGCCCCCATTCGATTTCATCGAGCTGCCCTCATCCACTGAAGCCGTTCCGAACGCCGCAGCAGCGGATAACTGCGGAATGACAAGCTCATCCGCCGTCAGTTCTGTCGCGACTACCGTTACATCTTTCAAACATTGCTCGACAAGCGGCACGCCATCCATGCACAGACCGCCGATTTCCATTTTTTTCACTCTCATTTTCATCCATTTTGTCCGCGCAACTTGATCGGTATGGAACGTAAACGACACAGTGTGCCCCGCCATCGTTTGTTGTTTCGTCAATGTCATCCCGTATATTTTCGCTTGAATAAAGGCGATGGGCATATCTCCCGTTAAAACGACCGGCGCTTTGAGAATGATTCCGCCTAAATCGATCGTCCCAACCACTTTATCTGCATGTATGACAAATCCGGACGGTTCCTGTCCTTCTGCCGCCGCCCGGCCAGCGCCGCCCAAAAGCCAGCCAACAACGGCAGCCAAAACGGTTACAACAGAAAGAGCAACGATTCTTCTCAAACGTTCAGCCATCTTCATCCCCCTGTTGGTGGCGGAAACAGCCGCTCCCGCGCTGGTTTTCAGCGTTCCGCCTCACTCAACGTTTTTTCGAGCTCCTCGACGCTGTCATACCGTTTCGCTCGGCTGATTTGTTTTTTGCGAATGTTGAACTGTTTGACGACATAGTTGTTCAGCATGTCGTAGTCGATCTCGAGCGCATATGTGCGGGCGAGCTGCTGCTGGCGCTTTCCGAGCTCGGTCAAATAGGCGACGTAGCCGACGACATGCGGCCATAATTCGTCCATATAGCGGATGAACAACTCATAATATCGTTCGTTTTCATTGACGAGCCGTTGGATCGTATAAATGCCGAACTGAATGTGCCGGCCTTCGTCCATGTTCAAGTAATCGATCCCTTGGAGCAACCCTGGGAACAGCCCGGCTTTTTTGTAAATTTGCCGGAACGTGTAATAGCCCGATTCGGCGAGCGTCCCTTCGACGATCATGTTGTAGACGGTGGCGGCGCGGATGACCGCTTCCGGCGAGTCGTCGGTGTACAGCCGGTTCATCGCCTCCGGCAGCGCTTCGTAAAAAATGCGTTTATAATGGTCGTTATGGAAGACGGACAAGTCCATGGCCCCGATGCCGACTTCCTGCTGCCAGCGGGAAAACATCTCGACATGTTTCGCCTCATCATGCATAAACGTCGTCAAAAACATCACATCTTCGAGCCGCCCTTGGCGCGCGAGGGCGTTCGTCATCGGCAAAATATCGAGCGTCACGGCCTCCTCGCCGGCGGAAAAGCCGGCAACGAGCGGCAGCGCCGCGATCTTTTCTTCGCTTGTCAAACGCGCGAAATCTTCTTTGTCTTGGCTGAAATCGATGTCCGCCGGGTTCCATTTCCCGTTCCGCTTCGCTTTTTCATACAATTTGTACATCGGATGCTCCCAATCGATCGTTCCTTTCACCGTTTGAAATCCATCGTGATGGACCATCGTGATCTCCCTCCTTGAAATGCTCTATTAGGAAACCACCTTCGACCTTAAAACAAAGTCATCGGCCGGTCGTTCATATCGCAAATGACCGTTTTCGTTTCTAAATACGCTTCAAGCGCCTGCATCCCGAGCTCGCGGCCGAGGCCGCTCTGCTTATAACCGCCAAACGGCGCAGTCGGCGACAGCACTTGGTACGTGTTGATCCACACGGTTCCGCTTTTCACCCGCCGCGCTAAGCGGAGCGCCCGCTTGATGTCATTCGTCCAAACCGCCGCCGCCAAGCCGTAAATCGTATCGTTGGCAATGGAGGCGGCTTCCTCTTCATCTTGAAACGGAATGACAGCGGCGACCGGCCCGAAAATTTCTTCACGGGCGATGCGCATCGATGGCGATACATCGGCAAAGACGGTCGGTTCAATGAAATAGCCGCCGCCAAGCCCATCTAAAGCGCTCCCTCCCGCAACGAGCTTCGCCCCTTCCTGCTTGCCGATGTCAATGTAGCGCAATACTTTCTCGTATTGCTCCCGGCTGATGACGGGGCCAAGGTCGCTGCGCGCATCCGTGCCGGGCCCGACTTTCAGCTTTTTCGCTTTGCTGGCCAACAGCTCGACAAACGTTTCGTAAACCGGCCGTTCCACTAAAATGCGGCTTCCCGCTTGGCATACTTGCCCGGAGTTGTAGAACACGCCAAACAGCGCGCTTTTTGCCGCCTGTTCGAGATCGGCATCGGCAAAGATGATGTTCGGCGACTTGCCGCCGAGCTCAAGCGTCACCCGCTTAATGTGGGGAGCGGCCGCCTGCAAGATGTGGCGCCCGGTTTCCGTTTCGCCGGTAAAGGCGATTTTCGGCACGCGCGGATGGCGGACGAGCGCTTTTCCGGCCTCATCGAGTCCAGGCAGGACGTTGATGACGCCTTCCGGCACGCCGGCCTCATGGCAAATCTCAGCAAGCTTCAACGCCGTCAGCGGCGTTTCCGGCGCCGGTTTTACCACCATCGTACAGCCCGCCGCCAGCGCTGGGGCGATTTTCCACGTCGGCATCAAAAGCGGAAAGTTCCACGGGGTGATGAGCCCAGCCACCCCGATCGGCTCCTTCATCGTCCACGCCATATAATCCGGCGCCGAGCCGGCGACGGAAAACGGCAGCACCTCCCCTTGCGGCTTGACGACAAGCGAGGCGAAAAAGTCGAAGCAGTCGGCGGCGAGCGGAATTTCAATAAACAACGCTAGATTGATCGGCATGCCGTTTTCCCGCGTCATGAGCTGCGCCAGCTCGCAATGATGCTGGCGGATCAGTTCAGCGATGCGGCGCAAGATGCGTCCGCGCTCAAGCGGGGAAATGGCCAGCCAGCGCCGATCCGAAAACGCCTCTTCGGCGATGGCGACCGCCGCGTCAACATCGTCCTCGCCAGCGTTGGCGACGCGGGCCGTCACTTCGCCCGTCGCCGGGTCGATGACGTCAAACCGTTCGCCGCTGGCAGCCGGCCGCCATTCTCCATCAATCCATAAATCGGCTTCCGTCGTTTGCGCCGAAATCATTGTCATCTCCTCCTTTCCATCGCTCCACGTTCCCGATTGATCGGATCTTGAAACCAAGCTACGGCAATAAATCGCTCCGCCCGATTTCCTGCAAATAGTCGCGGTACGCCGGGTAAATGGCGTCAAGCTGCGGCAATACTTTCAAGGCGTTCACAAGCGGGCCTTGCACTTTGATTTGCTGGCGGGCGAGCGCCTGCTGCAAGTCGAGCTTCCCAAGCCAAAACTTATGCCCGACATCCGCCGTCTGCTCAAAAATGAGCTCCGGGCGCAGCGCTGTTTCGCCGCAGACAATTTTCAATTTCCCGTTTTCATGCGTCCACGTAATTTTCGCTTCCGGCTTATGGAAAATGTATTGGACAAACGCGTCATATCCAGGTCCTAGCTCCGTCGCCGCAATCAATTCTTTTGACTCTTCCGTTTCGGCCACGCGTTCAAAAAAGCGGCCGAGAACGTCGTATACTTCCTGCTCGCTTTGAAACACCGGCATGTCAATCCCCCTCTCGTCTCGATCGTTCCACGTTTTTTTCGATCCCCTTGTTTGCCCGCCCAAACACCGGCCTTCCCGTTTTCGTCCAAGGGCAGATGGAACGCCCTCTTTCCGACCGCCCAACGGCTTCTCTTGTTTGTTCACCCAAACGCACGCGGGGCGGCTTGTCGTCTCATTCTTCAAAGCGAATGATGCCGCGAATGTTTTGCCCGCTCTTTAAGGCGGCGAATCCGTCGTTGATTTGATCGAGCGAATAGACGGCGCTGATGAGCGGTTCGAGCTTCAGCTTGCCCGCCGCGTACAAATCAAGCAGCTTCGGGTAGTCAATCGGCGGATTGCCTTGGCCAAGCCAAGAACCGGTCAACGCTTTGGATTGGGACGGCAGCGAAAAGGCGTTGATCTCCACCGCTTCATGCGGCGCGGCGATGCCGACGATGACCGTCGTTCCCGCTTTTCGCGTCATGTTGTATGCGTCGGCCATCGTCTCCGGGCGGCCGATCGCTTCAAACGCATAGTCGACGCCGATGCCGTCGGTCAAGTCGAGCACGGCGCTGACGGCATCGTCCTCGCGGGCGTTTACGGTGTGCGTCGCCCCGAACGTTTTCGTCATCGCCAATTTTTCCTCGACAATGTCGACGGCGATAATTTGTTTGGCCCCGGCGAGCGCCGCTCCTTGGATGATGTTGAAGCCGACGCCGCCGGCGCCAATCACAGCGACTGTGCTGCCCGGGCGCACTTGCGCTGTATGAATGGCGGCGCCCACCCCGGTCATGACGCTGCAGCTGATCAATGCCGCCAACTCAAACGGCACATCACGGCGAATCGGGATGGCTGCCTGCTCCGGCACAATGGTGTACTCGCTGAACGCGCCGGCGGTTAAAAATTGATAGACGGGTTTTCCATGCAGCGAAAAGCGCGTCGTCCCATCCGGCAGCGTGCCGGTCGCCATCAGCCGAGCCGCCTCCTCGCATAGATCGGGCCGCCCGGTGCGGCAATAGCTGCACGTCCCGCATGACGGCACCCAATTGAGCACCACATGGTCGCCTTGTTTGACACTTGTCACCCCTTCCCCGACTTCCTCGACAATGCCCGCTCCTTCGTGGCCGAGCACAATGGGAAGCGGGAGCGGCAATTGCCCTTGAACCACATGCCAATCGCTATGGCAAAGGCCCGCCGCTTTCATTTTCACTTTGACCTCCCCGCGCTTGGGGCTTGCCAAATCCAGTTCTTCGATTGACAGCGGCTCCCCGTAGCGGTGCAATACTGCGGCTTTTGCCATGTCGTTCCCTCCTTTTCCATCCGCCCATTACGCCCGCTTGCCGGCCATATCCGCTTCCTCTTCACGGATGCCGCGGCCCCGCAATGCATCCAAATAGGCGTCCCATTCCTGCTTGAGCGTTTCTTTCAGCTTGAAAAGGCCGATGACGAGCGGCCGGGTCGAATGGTCTTGCAAAAACACATCGCGGATGACATCCTCAAACTCTTCCTTTTTCCCCGGCAGGCCGTGGTCTTTCCCATACAGCAAATGCTTATCGAGCAACCGCCGGATCGTCGGGCTTCCCGGCCCGCCGCTTTGCCGGTAAAACGCTTCGATGCGCTTTGACATCGTCAGCTCTTCTTGTTCCTCGCGCATGTTCCTTCCTCCCTCTTTAAAATCGCGGCCGCTGTTTGCGCGTCCGGAACAGCCGCCAGCCAAGGAAAACGACCAAGATGACAGAAACGGCCAACCCGATGTTGGCGATCGTCGTTTTCTCCATGCCGAGAAACGTTCCGCCCGGGATGCTGGCGACAATAAACCCGGTGGCCATAATGATGGCAAACGCGATGAGGGAAAGCGCCAAACGGTTGGCGATTTGGTTGAGCGTATTGCGCGTCACCGGGTCGGTTTGGACTTGCACGGTCATGCGCCATTTGTTTTCGGCCATCGTCTCCAACACTTTGTTGAACCGGCGCGGGAAGGTGGCGATCATTTCCGCCGTTTCAGCGACAAGACTCGCGTTGGCGCGAAAATTAAAGCGCTTTCCGAGGATGCTTTTTAAAATTGGAATTTCATACGCCTCAACGACTTCGCCGTACGAAATTTCCGGGCAAATCCAGCGCGCCGTCCCTTCGGTGGCGGAAAATCCTTTCGCCCAAAGCGCCAAGCCGTTCGGGACTTTGCAGTAGTTGCGGAGCCCGATCGCCGTCGCTTCAAGGACGAGGCGGCCGTAGTTGTAGCGGCTGCTCCCTTGATGGGCGGACACATAGTTTAACGTCAACGTCCGCAGTTCATCTTTCAATTTGACAACATCGGTGTAAATGGTGGGCGACATCAGTTCCATAAACACTTCGGCGGCGTCTTCCGCCTGGTTGAGCTGGATGTGCAAAATGACACGCATCAAAATTTGCGCCATCACGCTGTCCATCCGCCCGGTCATCCCCCAGTCGATGATGACCGCCTTTTTCGTCCGCTTGTCGATCATAATGTTGGAACCGTGGGCATCCGCATGATAATGGCCGTCGAGCATCGTTTGCACGTAATGATGGACAAGATCGATCATGATGTTGATCCGCTCTTCGAAGGTGAGAAAATCGACAGGGAAGTCTTTAATGAGCCAGCCGTCAATGTATTCCATGATCAAGACGCTTTTCGTCGCTTCATACACGTGCGGAACCGTGACATGTTCAGCCCTCCTTTCGTACTTTTGCTTCATTTCTTGCATTTTTCTTGCTTCTTCCGTCATGTCCAGCTCATCCATGGCGCTGCTGTAATAATCTTGCACGAGCCCCCCGAGGTCAAGGGCGGCCTGCAGTTCAGGCGGCAGCCGCTTTTGCAGGCGGGCGGCCATTTTTTTAATGATGGCGATATCGGTTTGAAACAGTTTTTCGACCGTCGGGCGCACGACTTTGACCGCGACAACCGGCCCGTCTTTGAGTTTCGCTTTGTACACTTGAGCGAGCGACGCCGAGCCGAGCGGCTCCTCCTCAATCCATTCAAACGTCTCCAAGCCGTCAGGCAGCTCCCGCTCCAAAATGTATTCGATTTTGGCAAACTCAATGGGCGGCACCCGGTCAAGCAATTTCTCCAGCTCAAGCGTAATCGGCTCTGGCAATAAGTCTTGCCTTGTGACAAGCACCTGCCCGAGCTTGATGAACGTCGGGCCGAGCTCCTCAAACGCTAGGCGCAGCCTCCGGCCGATATGGTGCAAATATTGTTTGTCTCCCTCGTTCCCTCGCAGCTTGCGGGCAATGGCGTCGCCAAGCACCATGCCAAGCCCGTTTTTGACAAGCACAGCGATGATTTTCCGCCGCCGTTTTCCCGCCGTAATGGCAGCCAGCTCCTCTTCAATGGCAGCGCCAATGGCCGCAAAGTCGCGCGCTGGTTTTGGCTTGGCCGTTTCGAGTGATGCGTGCAACCCGCTTTCCTCCTTTCTGCTTACAGCCGCTCGATGATCGTGGCTGTCGCCATGCCAAAGCCGATGCACATCACTTGCAATCCGTATTTCCCGTCCATGTCCTCAAGCTCATGGAGCAGCGTTGTCATCAGCCGGGCGCCGCTCGCGCCGAGCGGGTGTCCGAGGGCGATCGCCCCGCCGCGCGGATTGACTTTTGCCATATCCGGCTCGAGCTCCCGCTCCCATGCTTTGACGACCGAAGCGAACGCTTCATTGATTTCGATGACATCGATTTGCTCAAGGCGCAGTCCCGTTTTTTCGAGCACGCGGCGCGTGGCCGGGATGACGCCCGTGAGCATCAGAATCGGATCTTCGCCGACGACCGCGCGGGCGACGATGCGGGCTCTCGGCCGCAAACCGAGCTGCCGGGCTTTTTCTGCCGACATGAGCAGCACGCCGGCCGCTCCATCACTGACTTGGCTGGAATTCCCAGCGGTGATGACGCCGCCTTTCGGCTGGAATGACGGCGTTAACGCTGCTAACTTTTCGAGCGAGGTGTCGCGCCGAATCCCTTCGTCGCGGGTGAAGGACACCGTCCCCTCCTCGCCCGGCACGTCAAGCGGAATGATTTCCCGCTCAAACATCCCGCGGTCGGTTGCCGCCGCCGCTTTTTCATGGCTTTGCAAGGAAAACGCATCAAGCTCTTCCCGCGACAATCCCCATTTTTTCGCGATCATCTCCGCAGAAATCCCTTGCGGCACGATGTTGTACCGACTTGTCAGCTGGCGGCTGAACCGCCCCATGTCGCTTCCCATCGGAACGCGCGTCATGCTTTCGACCCCGGCGGCGATGGCGATGTCGATGTCGCCGGCCAAAATCGCCTGCGCCGCGCTATGAATCGCCTGTTGGCTCGAGCCGCACATCCGGTTTAAGGAAAACGCCGGCACTCCGACTGGAAAGCCGGCGGCGAGCACCGCTTGGCGGGCGATGTTGCCCCCTTGCTCTCCGGTCATCGTCACACAGCCGACGATGACATCTTCCACCAGGCCGGCATCCAGCCCATTTCGGTCGACAAGCGCCCGCAGCACCGGAACAAGCAAATCGACCGGATGGACGCTTGAGAGCGCCCCTTTTTTCTTGCCGATCGCCGTGCGCACGGCGTCAACAATCACCACTTCCCTCATGCCGCTCCTCCTGTTCCGTATCAAAATCGAACCGTTTTCCTGCGCGGCTAGAGCCGCCGCAGGCCTCTCTTCCTATGTTCAAATCGCCACATTCCAAAGCGGGCCGCTTATTCATCAGAACGTAAACAATTCGATGCCGCCTGAAACATTCAACCCAATCCCCGTGATGTACTTCGCTTTATCGGAACAAAGGAACACGATGGCGTTGGCGACGTCTTCCGGTTCGCCCGGGCGGCGGAACGCCGTGCGCTGGATCATCCGCTCGTTCATTTTCGGATTGCCCATGCGGAACGCTTCTGTATTGATGATGCCCGGCACGATGGCGTTGACGGTGATGCCGTAGCGCGCCCCCTCAAGCGCCATGCTTTTCGTAAAGCTCAACACCGCTCCTTTCGTGGCCGAATAGCTCGCTTGGCCAAAGCCGCCAAGCGTCCCGGCGACGGACGACATGTTGATGATCCGCCCCCATCCTTGCTCTTTCATATACGGCCATACCGCTTTTGTACAGTTGTACGTGCCGGTCAGGTTCACCCGCAAATCGCGCTCCCAAAACTCATCGTTTTGCTTTTCGATTTGCGAAACGTGGTCGAGCGTGCCGGCGTTGTTGACGAGAATGTCAATGGAACCAAACTCTTCCTTGACGCGGGCAAACACTTCTTTCACTTGCTCGCGGTCGGTGACGTCCATTTTGAGAGCCAGCGCCCGCCGCCCCATGGCGCGAATGTCTTCCGCTGTCTTTTCGGCGTACACCACTTTTGTACTCTGCATCACTTGTGAGAGCGGCCCATATTTTTGCGCCGTCTGTTTGCTTTCTTCATCCGATTCGAGCAAAATATCGGTAATGACGACATCCGCTCCCGCTTCGGCAAGCGCCAAGGCATCCGCGCGCCCGAGGCCGCGTGAGGCGCCGGTGACGACCGCCACTTTTCCTTTCAGCAGTTCCGCCCATGACGACATCGGTGATCCCTCCGTTTAACGTAAAAATTGCGGTTGTTTCTTTTGGAAAAACGCCGCCAGCCCAATCGCCGGCTCTCCTGTCTTAAACGTTGCCGCAAATGACGCCGCTTCGATGCCAAATCCGTCTTCTGGAAGCCCTTCGGCCGCATAGATGGCCCGCTTGGCGAGCCCCATCGCCCGCACGGCCCCTTCTGACAGTTGCTCGGCAAACGCCGACGCCTCTTCTTCCAACCGCTCCGGGGGCGTGACGCGATGAACAAGGCCGAGTTCGAGCGCTTCTTGCGGGTCAAGCCGTCTGGCAAGAAAAATGAGTTCCGTCGCTTTCGCCCGCCCGACGAGGCGCGTCAACCGCTGCGTGCCGCCCGCGCCGGGAATGAGGCCGAGCGAGACTTCTGTCAGGCCGATTTTGCCGCCGCCCATGATGCGGAAATCGCACGCCAGGGCCAATTCACAGCCGCCGCCGAGCGCATAGCCGTTGATGGCCGCGATGACCGGCTTCGGCATCGTCGCGAAGCGGTCGAAACAGCGCTGCATGCGGGCGCTTTGTTCGGCGATGCCCGCTTCATTGCCGGCAAACTGGGTTCCTCGCTGAATCATGTCCTTTAAATCAGCACCGGCGAGAAACGTTTTCGGATGGGCCGACGCGATGACGACAACGCGCACCTTGCTGTCGGCTTCAAGTTCATCGGCCGCTTTCTCCAATTCTTCCATTAATCGCTCGCTAATGGCGTTCGCCGGCGGGTTGTGGATCATCACCCAAGCGACTCCTTTGTTTCGCCGCTCTATGCGCAGCGTTTCATAAGGCATCGGAATTCCCCCTTTCGTTCAATCGAACCGGCAAACTTCACAAATGATCATCGCTCTCCACCGCGAGCGGAGATGTTTGGGTCGCCGCCTCGCTCTTCTATACGTGCACGCCGTATGGCGCATACAACCGTCTTGCTGTGACAAGGCGCTGGATTTGCTGCGTGCCTTCAAAAATATCAAACACTTTCACATCGCGGTACAATTTCTCGACCAAATGTCCGCCAAGGCCGACGGGACCGAGCAGTTCAAGGCACATAGCGCAGACATGAAGCGCCATTTTACCGGCGACTGCTTTGCAGACGGCCGCTTCCATCGCATTCGGCTCGCCAATGTCGGCTTTCCACGCCGCTTCCCACGTCAACAGGCGAGCAGCGTCAATCTCTTGCTCCGCCTCGGCAAGCAGGGCGGCTGCTTCATAGTACAACCGTCCTTGTTTCGGGTACTCGCTGCGAACGATGTCAAGCGTATATTCATAGGCGGCGCGGGCGATGCCGACGGCCATGGCCGCGACGATCGGCCTCGTGCTGTCAAATGTTTTCATCGCCACTTGGAAACCGGACGGTTTATTCGCATTTGCGCTATACAACTCTTCACCGCCAAGCAAATTTTCATCAGGAACAAAGCAGAAAACAAAGCCGAAAATCGTTTCCAATTCTTCTGGGCCGGCGTCG